>JAQWJZ010000038.1 GCA_029248105.1 Flavobacteriales bacterium | reverse complement strand
GGTTTGGCACCTCGATGTCGGCTCGTCACATCCTGGGGCTGGAGAAGGTCCCAAGGGTTGGGCTGTTCGCCCATTAAAGTGGCACGCGAGCTGGGTTCAGAACGTCGTGAGACAGTTCGGTCTCTATCTGTTGTGGGCGTTAGAAATTTGCGAGAACCTGACTCTAGTACGAGAGGACCGAGTTGGACAGACCTCTAGTGTACCTGTTGTAACGCCAGTTGCATCGCAGGGTAGCTATGTCTGGATGAGATAAGCGCTGAAAGCATCTAAGCACGAAACTCATCTCAAGATTAGATTTCTTTTAAGGGTCGTTATAGACGATGACGTTGATAGGTCATAGGTGTAAAGGCAGAGATGTCATAGCCGAGTGATACTAATTACCCTTTAGCTTTTTGTAGTTGATTTACTATAACTAAATTGTTTTCTTTTTACAATATATCATAATCTTATTCAAGATTTTATGGTGGTTATTGCAGTGGTGTTCACCTCTTCCCATTCCGAACAGAGAAGTTAAGCCCACTAGCGCAGATGGTACTAGGTTAATCCCTGGGAGAGTATGTCGCCGCCAAATTTTTACAAGCCCCGTTTCTTTGATTCGGGGCTTTTTTTTTAAGCATTTTTAAACGTAATTTGTTAAATGAAAAAGTGGACGCTTTTATTCTTTCTTTTGCCATTTGTTGTTTATGCTCAACAAATAGATTTAGATAAGGTACCCTATAAATCCGCTTTGGTTCATTTACTTCATGCCAATAACCATATTCAACCAATAGACACTACGGATACTGGCTATTCAACATTACAATACCATTCGTTTTCTTCTAAAGGGCAGTTCATTAATGTTAGGCATCAGCAATATTTAACGGATTATCTGCTCTTCAATATCCATTTTGATAAATTTTCTCAAGAAGGTATTTATAATAGGGAGAACCTGAAACTACATAACGTCCAAACGAATTTATTGTTTACTAATAAAAACAAACGTTATCAAGCTCATTTGTACTTAGGTTATCACAAAATTACAATGGATGAAAACGGCGGTATTTTTAATTATGCTTTCAATTTCGATGAGCCACTTCTAAACCAAATCAATTTATTATCAGCTCAAAATGAAGCCAAAAATAGAAATCACGCCTTTTCTCAGAAGTTTAATTTGACGGACAATTGGTCGATATCCAATCAAATCTCGATTCTCAGCAATCGAAGAACATACAGTGATGAATCACCAAATTCTATCTTTTACTCTGATATATATATTGACTCTACTCAAACATACGACTCACTATCCACATTAGATATATCCAATCGTTTTGGAATATCATATAAGAATTTTACTGTAAGTCAGTTGATACACAGTCGTCAAGCTTTTATAAATACCATAGACTCAACCGATAATGACTTGGGTTTAGCTTTTGATTATACAAACGATAGATACGGCATATATTTTAATTCTGAATTTTATCAATCTTCTCATCTTTCATTATTGTTAAGCAAATCGTTTAAAATTAAATCGTCATCACATCAGTTGGCTTTGAGTTATGACAAGACAAGAACGCCTATATTTATCAATTCATATTATTCTAACCATTACCTTTTCGACACTGAATTTTCTAATACAAAGTCGCTAGCAGCTTCTTATCTTTTTATGCTTAAAGATTGGTCATTTAGTACTAAGCTAAATGAATATACTGACTATATTTTTCTTGATCAATCTGCTAAATATCAACAGTATAGATCCTCTATTTTGCATTGGCACAATAAGCTATCCTTAGGATGGAACTGGAAAAAGTTTCGTACCCTTCATAGCATTGATTATCATTACACTGATAATACACGTATTTTACGTTTTCCTAATTTTAATTATACCACAACTTGGTGGTTAGAATCGGATTTGTTCGGGGATAACTTAAATACTCAAGTCGGTGCTCAACTGAATTATTTTACTGCATATTATGCTCAAGCATATAACCCTGCTTTAGCTCTCTATCAATTGCAGGATACACAATTTGTGGGTGAAGTTCCTTTACTTTCGGCCTTCATTAACCTTAAAGTTCACAATATGAACATCAATATAAAGTATAGAAATGTACTGTCTTTATTAAAAGAAAATACAGATATGCATTATTTTATTCCCAATTACCCCAACTATCCGCCTACAATTCAATTTTCTGTTGTTTGGAAACTATCTAATTTTTCTAACAAAGCCTTATAGATAAGTAGTTTTTTGACAAATCATAAAGAGTTGTTAGATGAAATCAGATTTTAGACTGACAAATACCCATCCTTTTTCGATAAACATTTTAGTATGCCCCCCCCTCTCTAGGACTTCTTAGAGGTAGTTTTGTGCTCGTTTAAATTACGGTAAAAAAGTGTTTCGCTGTATTGTTTATTGAGGTAAAATTAAAGAGTATGAAAGTATTAAAGCTTACTCTTTTGTTTGTACTTGTTTTTAGCGGTATTTCTGCTTTTTCACAAGATAAACAGAAAGATAAAAATAAAACAATAAAACAAAAAGACTCTTATTTATTGTTCGAATTGGGTGTGGTATATCCAGAGTTGGAATTTATTGATTCTTATGGTGCTCACAGCCTTAATTCCGATGCAGTGAATATTTCAAGTAATAGATTAGCTATTGGTGGCGGTGGTGTTAAAAAGGTGGCTTTAACCACTTACTGGAGTAAAGGAGGTAATACAGGAACAGCAGCTGGAACTCACTTTTTAGGGACTACTGACGCAAAAGATGTAGTATTTAAAACTAACGCTTTGGAGCGATTTAGAATAAAAAGCGATGGCAGTAGAGCCTTGTTTGCCAATCCGGGTGATTTTTCAATGCCTGGTCTTTCTCCCACAGCTGTACTCGGAATAGACGGAACAAATCATTCTCGCTTACGCTTAACGGCTGGAGATGCTGAAACTTTTGATGATACTAAGGGTGCAAGCATTGATTTGCATGGAAACACTTCTACTGCAAATTCAGGAGTATTGGATTTAGTAGCTGGTCAAGCGGCTAGTGGTACTTCAGCAGCCATTAAGTTTTGGACTAATACCACTGGAGCTATGGGCGGACAACAAACAAGTGCGGTTATTACAGGAGAAGGAAATATGGGGCTTGGCGTTGCAACTCCATCAGAGAAATTAGAAGTTGATGGTAATATAGAAATTGTCAATGGAGCATTAATTTTAACCGATACAGTTACAGGAGACAGATATTCAGTATCTATAGCTAGTGGAAGTTTAGTGCTTACATTACTCCCTTAAAAGAAAAAAACCTAACAAGTTTGATAGGACGATTAGTCCTTATCAAAGCACTTTAAAAAAAATTCTGTTGTTGGTCGATAAGCCAACAACAGAATTCATTTATTCATTTAAAACCTAACACCAATGAAAAAAATCATTTTAATATTTATCCTATTTACAAATTATACATACGCTCAAATTACACTTAATGCACTGAGAACCAATTTAACGGATTCAGAAATTACCAACTTGAGTAGTGCTGTGCCGGGCGATACTTATATAAGCTCTGATAGCAACAAAATTTATTCAATTAATCATCAGGGGCTTGCTGAAGAAAACACCAATCAAGTCCAAGATTTTTTAGCAATTTGGAAAGCGGACTCAGCTGGCGGTACGTACCAAACTAATGATATTGTTAATCATACTGGCGACTTATACAAAAACATCACAGCACTAAATACAGATGTATCTCCCGATGCAGATAATAGCAATTGGATGGAGATGACTTTTTTAGCTGTAGGTGACATTAAACAAGGTTTTCAAGCTAGCGATCATAACGGTTGGATAAAATTAGATGGCCGTCTTATTACTTCATTAAGCTCATCACAACAAACTAACACCATATCTTTAGGTTTTAGCACAAATCTTCCAGACGCTAAATCGAGTGTATTGATGCAAAACGATAGCACTTTAGGCAGTGTCACAGGAAGTAATACCAAAACGATATCTCAATCTAATTTGCCCAATATTAATCTAACAGGAACGGCAATTTTTAATGATTCAAAAAGTTTTAATTCTGAAACAGGTAATGGGAATTCAGCTTTCGGCTCAACTACTCCAATAGCAAATTATGCCATTACAAAAAATGTTAGTGTCAATGTTCCTTTGGGTGGAAGCGATACACCATTAGATATAACGCCTCAAACGTTAAGTGTGAATACCTTTGTGTATTTAGGGAATTAATCAGGTTTTTTGTTTCTTTTTCTTAGCAGCAGGGAAGAGGACATTATTTAGGATAAGTCGATATCCAGGTGAGTTAGGGTGTAATTCTAATTCTGTTTTTGGGTCACCTACTTTGTGCTGATAGTCTTCAGGGTCGTGACCACCATAAAACGTCCAAGTACCCTTGCCAAACTGGCCATGAATATAACGTGCTTCATTCACCGATGCTGTTTCACCCATAATGAGGACATCCGATTTGATGTATTCTTTTTTAAAGGCTGTGGTTTGTCCCATAAAGCCTTTAATGACTTGTTCGTGATTTTGACATAGCATGGTAGGTACTGGATCCCATTTGGCAGAAAACTCAAATAAGGTGAAAAAGTCTAAAGATTGATTTAGCCTTCTGCTTCGTGTGGCATCTATACTAGAGTACTCGTATTGATTGGGGTTTTTTACAAGAGAAAAATCTTTGAAAGCAAAAGTGTTATCAAAGTTCAGTTTTTCTTGAGCTTGGGGGTCTGCGCCGTCACCATCAAACATATATTCGCAAATATCCACATCTTTGGCTGCTAGGGCAATGTCATAAGTATCGGTTGCCGAACACATAGCAAAAAGGAAGCCGCCACCGGCAGTAAACTCTCTTATTTTAAGAGCCACTTCTAACTTGGCTTGAGCCACTTTCTGAAAACCCATTTTTTTTGCCGATTGTTCAAAGTCTTGTTTTTGTTTTCTGTACCATTCGGCGTTTTTGTAGGCGGCATAAAACTTACCGTATTGACCGGTGAAATCCTCGTGATGAAGGTGTAACCAGTCGTAAAGTGGGAGTGAGCCGCCAATAACCTCTTCGTCATAAACCAAATCGTAAGGTATTTCGGCATAGGTAAGTGCTAGAGTTACAGCATCGTCCCAAGGCAGTTTGCTCTTTGGGGAATAGACGGCTATTTTGGGTACTTTTTCTAATTTTACTACATCTTGATTGACCTCTGGACTAGCAATTTCTCTTAGTATTTGAGTGGATTGAACATCGGCAATAATCTGAAAAGAAACGCCTCTTATTCTACATTCTTTTTCTATGAGTTCTTGATTTTTAATCAAAAAGCTTCCCCCTCTGTAGTTGAGCAACCAATCAACCTCTTGTTCTTTTTCTAAAACCCAATAGGCAATTCCATATGCTTTGAGGTGGTTTGTTTGAGTATCGTCCATAGGAATGAGAATATAGGACGCCCAAGCGTTAATTTGAAGGAACAGGAAAAAAAATACTAAAATCAGTCTTGTCATTTTTTAGAAAGGTGCCGAGTCGTCGTCATTCATGCTAGACGGCATAACGTCGTCGTTACTGAATCCAAAACTATCCAAGTCGGTAAATTTGGCAAGTTGAGGGATAAATCGAAGTTTAATATTCTCTAAAGAGCCGTTACGGTGTTTTGCTACAATAATTTCTCCTTGTCCTATACAGTCGGGATCTTTTCCAGGTTCTGTATCAGGCCATTCTGTAAATCCGTAATATTCTGGTCGGTATATAAAGCATACGATATCTGCATCTTGCTCAATAGCACCCGATTCCCTAAGGTCGGAAAGCATAGGACGTTTATCGCCACCCCTTGTTTCTACGGCTCTACTCAATTGTGATAGGGCAATGATAGGGATATTTAGCTCCTTAGCGATACTTTTTAATGAACGTGAAATAGTACTAATCTCTTGCTCTCTGTTACCACTCTTGTTAGAACTTCCTGCATGCATTAGCTGAAGGTAGTCAATTACTACTAATTCAACACCGTTATTCCTTACTAGTCTTCTGCACTTTGCTCTGAGTTCGAAAATGGTAAGTGCAGGAGTATCATCGATAAATAGAGGGGCTTCGGAAAGCTTGGTAATTTGTTGGTTCAATTGAATCCATTCGTGATCTTCTAAATTACCTTTTCTCAGTTTTTGAGCAGGGATACCAGACTCACTAGCAATAAGTCGATTAACGAGCTGTACTGATGACATCTCTAGAGAGAATACAGCTACGGGTTTTTTGAATTGTACAGCTGTATTCCTTGCCATAGATAATACAAATGCTGTTTTTCCCATACCAGGTCTAGCAGCTAGAATGACTAAATCAGAACTTTGCCATCCTGAAGTAACCCTGTCTAACTCTGAAAAGCCGGACGGTACACCGCTTAATCCATCTTCTTTATTTTTAATTTCTTCAATTTGGTTTAAGGCTTGTAAGATAAGCGTGCTCATCTTGTCATAATTCTTACGTATGTTGCCTTCCGATATTTCAAATAAACCTTGTTCGGCGGCATTTAATAAGTCAAAAACATCGGAAGTATCGTCATAAGCATCTTTAATAGTTTGGCTAGAAATGCGAATAAGTTCACGCTGAATGAATTTTTGTGCGATGATTCTGGCGTGTGTTTCTATGTTGGCTGCTGAAGCAATACGTTCAGTCAGTTTTGTGACAAAAGAAGGTCCGCCAACTTCTTTGAGCTCACCTTTCTTCTTCAGTTGCTCAACAATAGTAAGTATATCGACTTTTTTTGCAGAATTAAACAAATCTTCAATAGCAGAAAATATCTTCTGATGTTCGTATTTGTAAAAACTTTCAGGTTTTAGAAGTTCAATAGCATTAGATAGGGCATCGTTGTCAATCATTAATGCTCCAAGAACAGCTTGTTCTAAGTCAAGGGCCTGTGGTGGTAGTTTGCCATCGGCAGACTTCATTACCATAGGTTTGATATTTGTTTTTTTATTTTTCTTATTCTCCTGCATATATTACTCCTTAAATGCGCCCATACTTCCAAACTTTTCAATACGTTCTTGAATTCTATTCTCAGTACTTTTTGCTTCCAGTTCTTTGGTTATCTTTAAAATATTCTTTTTGATGTTGTCGTACATAAAATTCACATCTCTATGAGCTCCACCTGTAGGTTCGTCAATGATACCATCTATAAGCCCATTTTTAAGCATATCATGAGATGTTAATTTTAAGGCGTTAGCCGCTTTTTCTTTATGGTCCCAGCTTCTCCATAGAATAGAAGAGCAGGACTCTGGAGAAATTACCGAGTACCAAGTATTTTCCAACATCAATACTCTATCGCCAATGCCTATTCCTAATGCTCCTCCCGAAGCGCCTTCTCCTATAACAATGCATATTACTGGTACTTTGAGCTGTACCATTTCTATGAGGTTTCTTGCTATCGCTTCACCTTGTCCTCTTTCTTCAGCCTCCAAGCCAGGATATGCACCTGGGGTATCAATAAAAGTAACGATTGGGCGGTTAAACTTTTCAGCCATCTTCATCAGACGAAGAGCTTTTCTATATCCTTCAGGATTGGCCATTCCGAAATTTCTATACTGACGCATTTTGGTGTTTTTCCCTTTTTGCTGACCAATAAGCATAAACACTTTGCCGTCGATTTTTGCCCAACCACCAATCATTGCTTTATCATCTTTCACGGTTCTATCACCATGAAGTTCGATAAACTCGTCTGTGATCTCATCGATATATTCTAAGGTATAAGGGCGTTGAGGATGACGTGAAAGTTGTACTCTTTGCCAAGCTGATAGGTTAGAATATATTTCTTTCTTTTTGGCTTCTAATTTCTTTTTTAAATCGGAAATAGTTTGATTTACCTCTATACCTTCTCTACCCAATTGTTCCGCTTGTTGAAGATTTACCATTAAATCTTCAATAGGTTTTTCGAAATCCAAGTATTCAATCTCTGTCATTACTCTAGTAAATTTAGTAATTTTTAATAAATAAAAAGGAAATTCAAGTTTAGAAAAATTTATGTGATTACTTTTGTATTTTGACAATAAATTTTATCAACAATGTTATTTTTTCCAAATGCTAAAATAAATATAGGTTTAAACATCACCTCTAAAAGAGAAGATGGCTACCATAATTTGGAAACTATTTTCTATCCCATTAAGTGGTGTGATGCTTTGGAAATAACACCCTCAAAATCCTTGAGCTTCAAGAGTAGCGGCATTCCAATTCCGGGCGATGGTAATTTATGTTTAAAAGCTTACGAGCTTATGAAAGGTCATTATGATTTGGAGCCTGTTGACATTCATTTACACAAAAATATTCCTATTGGTGCTGGTTTGGGTGGTGGTTCTTCTGATGCCGCTTTTACTTTAATGGGCTTGAATACTATTTTTGATTTAGGTTTAGACAAGATTGAGCTCAAAAAGATTGCTCTTCAGTTGGGTGCAGATTGCCCTTTCTTTATAGACAACGAACCTTCATTAGCAAGTGGAATAGGGGAGGTTTTAAGTCCTACAAAATTGGATTTAAGTGCTTACCATTTGTTTGTCGTTAAACCGGATATTTTTGTATCTACAGCAGAAGCTTTTTCTTCTATTATTCCTCATCTTCCTTCAAAGTCTATTCAAGAAGAGGTCAATAGGCCTATTGAAGATTGGACACTAAAAAATGACTTCGAACAAAGTATTTTTCCTCAATATCCAGACCTATTGGAAATTAAAAACAAGCTAATAGCTGCAGGGGCAGTCTATGCTTCAATGAGCGGTAGTGGATCGTCTATTTACGGTATCTTCTCTGAAAAACCTGACTTACACTTTCATAATTGCCACCTTTTTCATCAAGTTTTATAGTTATTTTATTCTCTCGATAAGCTTATCGTGTAAAAAATGGGTATTACTGTTAAATTTTTATACATTTGCAGCCCTTTTGCGATACGTAGAGGTAAAAGGAATGATTTTTAAGTTAAATAATCTTTCACACAAGGTTCGCATATCCTCTAGCTAAAGTGTGAGATACAAAATTGGACATACATTATGTCAGAAGAAAAAAAACCAGTAGCCAAGAAAACGACTACTAAAAAAACAGCTACTAAAAAGGCACCTGCCAAAAAAACAACCGCTAAAAAGGTTAAAGAAGAAGTAGCAGAAACTCCACAAGTAGAAGAAGTAGTAGCAGAAGCTCCAGCCGTTGAAGAAACTCCAAAAGCTGAAGAAGTATCTGTAGAAACTCCTGCCGTTGAAGAAACTGAAGCAGTAGTAGAAGAAAAAGCTCCAGCAAAAGCGGAGAGAATGACAAGCCCAGATGAAGATAAAGATTTCGATTGGGAAATCTATGAAATGGGTAGTGTAGAATATACTGATGACGTAAGAAAAGAACTTGAAAAAGATTACGAAACAGCCTTAAGCACGATCGATTCAGAGCAAGTGCTTGATGGTACTGTAGTTTCTATTACAGATAGAGAGGTTATCGTAAACATCAATTACAAGTCTGACGGTATCATTTCAAGAAACGAATTCAGATACAACGAAGAATTAAAAGCTGGCGATACTGTTGAAGTTCTTGTAGAAAAGAAAGAAGACAAAAAAGGTCAGTTGATTCTTTCTCACAAAAAAGCACGTGTATTGCGTTCTTGGGAGAGAGTTAATGAAGCACATGATAAAGATATCGTTCTTGAAGGGTTTATTAAGTGTAGAACTAAAGGTGGTATGATTGTTGAGGTCTTAGGTCTTGAAGCATTCTTGCCTGGTTCTCAAATTGACATCAAGCCAATTCGTGATTATGACGAATACGTTGGTAAAAAGATGGAATTCAAAGTGGTGAAAATCAACCACGAGTTCCGTAACGTAGTTGTTTCTCATAAAGCACTTATTGAGGCTGACTTAGAAGAGCAGAAGAAGGAAATCATGTCTAAACTTGAAGTTGGACAAGTACTAGAAGGAATGGTTAAAAACATTACTTCTTACGGTGTATTTGTGGACTTAGGTGGTATAGACGGATTAATTCACATTACGGATTTATCTTGGGGTAGAGTAAATCACCCAGATGAAATCGTAGAGCTAGATTCTAAGATTAACGTTGTAATTCTTGAATTTGACGATGACAAGAGAAGAATCCAATTAGGATTGAAGCAATTGACAGCTCATCCTTGGGATGGTTTAGATGACAAAATTTCTGTTGGTGATAATATCAAAGGAAAAGTTGTTGTTGTTGCCGATTATGGTGCTTTTGTTGAGGTACAAACAGGTATTGAGGCATTAGTTCACGTTTCTGAAATGTCATGGTCTACTCACCTAAGAAGTGCTAGTGACTTCTTAAAAGTAGGTCAAGAGATTGAGGCGCAAGTTTTAACTCTAGATAGAGAGGAAAGAAAAATGTCTTTAGGAATGAAACAATTACAACCAGATCCATGGGCTGAAATTGCTAAGAAATTCCCAACTGGAAGTAACCAAAAAGTAACCGTTAGAAACTTTACCAACTTCGGTATTTTTGTTGAGCTAGAAGAAGGTGTTGATGGTTTAATTCATATCTCAGATTTATCATGGGAGAAGAAAATTAAGCATCCATCAGAATTTACTAAGGTCGGCGAAGTTATTGAAGCTCAAGTTCTTGAATTGGACTTAGAGGCTAGAAAACTTAGTCTTGGTGTAAAACAATTGCATGATAACCCTTGGGACGGATACGAAAGTGTATTCGGAGAAGGTTCAGAGCATGAAGGTGAAGTGAAAGACATTACCAAAAATGGTGCTACTATCATTCTTACTCATGGTGTTGAAGCATTTGCTCCAAAAAGACACCTTGCAAAAGAAGACGATAGCAAAGTAGCAGTAGGTGAAAAACTCACTTTCCGTGTACTCGAATTCCAAAAAGATTCTCAAAAAATTATTGTTTCACATACAGTGATTTTCAAAGAAGTTAAAATGGAAGAGGCTAAAAAGACGAAGAAAAACGTTGCTAAAGTTCAGCAATCTCAACAGAAAAGTACTCTAGGAGATATGGACGAGTTAATAGCTTTAAAAGAGAGCATGGATAAAGATGCTAAGAAAAAGAAGAAGTAATCTTCAAATTATATTTAAGAAAGGCCCTATTTTCATAGGGTCTTTTTTTATGTTATAGAATGAATAATTAATTTATATTTGCTTTTTGAAATGAGCAAGCCCAAAAGCATACTCGATCACCAACAAATTCAAATCATAATCAGTCGATTATGTCATCAGTTGGTTGAAAATCACGACGATTTTTCTAATACTATTTTAATTGGTCTACAACCTAGAGGTGTTCGCCTTTGTCAGCGCATAAAAACCTGTTTAGAATCTATCGATTCTAACTTTGAGCTCGAGGTTGGTAGTCTAGACATCACCTTTTACAGAGATGATTTTAGAAGGAGAGAAGACCCTTTGATAGCCAGTAGTACCTCATTAGATGTTTCTTTGGAAGGTAAGAAAGTGGTTGTTATAGACGATGTTTTATATACAGGACGCTCTGTCAGAGCGTCATTAGACGCCTTATTAGATTATGGTCGCCCATTATCCGTTGAACTATTAGTGCTTATTGACAGACGTTTGAGTCGCCATGTGCCTATCCAACCCGATTATGTGGGCTGTACCATAGATGTTGTTGCCGATGAAAGGGTATCTGTTGAATGGGGAGATAACGAACGTGTAATTTTAAAAAGTGAATGAGTACTTTAAGTGTTAAACATCTTTTAGGAATTAAGAATCTTCAAAAAGAAGATATAGACCTTATTTTTAAAACTGCAGATAACTTCAAAGAAGTAATCAACCGACCTATCAGAAAAGTGCCATCACTTAGAGATATTACCATTGCCAACTTATTCTTTGAAAACTCTACACGTACACGTTTATCGTTTGAATTAGCTGAAAAACGCCTATCGGCTGATACGCTTAATTTTTCTGCCGCATCATCGTCAGTCAAAAAAGGAGAAACACTAATAGATACCGTTAATAATATACTCGCAATGAAAGTGGATATGATAGTGATGCGTCACCCCGATGCAGGAGCTTCTACTTTCTTAGCCAATCATATTGATGTGCCTATCGTCAATGCGGGTGACGGTTCTCACGAGCACCCTACACAAGCTCTTTTAGACGCCTATTCTATAAGAGAAAAGTATGGCGATGTAAAAGGAAAAAAAGTGGTTATTGTAGGAGATATCCTTCATTCACGAGTAGCACTATCCAATATTTTCTGTCTAAAAATGATGGGTGCTGAAGTGAAAGTTTGTGGCCCCTCAACCCTTATGCCAAAATATATAGAATCGCTAGGAGTTACTTACGAGGCTAATCTAATGAGTGCTTTAGAGTGGTGCGATATAGCCAATATGCTTCGCATACAGTTAGAGCGTCAAGACACCAAATTTTTCCCCTCGCTCAAAGAATACAGTATGATGTACGGTTTAAACAAAGAGCGTTTGGATTCACTGTCTAAGCACATTACCGTTATGCACCCAGGCCCTATCAATAGAGGTGTTGAAATAACTTCCGATGTAGCAGACTCCAAACAATCTATTATTCTTAATCAGGTAGAAAATGGTGTCGCTATACGAATGGCTGTTTTATATTTATTAGCCAATAGCATTAAAAAATAATATGTCACAGAATTGGACGATACAGAATAGCTGTCTGATTGTTAAGCTCTCAAGGCCATCAGAGGATTTGTCTTTTATAGAGCGCTTATATAATCAAGATTGCAAGCACATTATACTGGATTTAAGCGAAGTTTTAGGTGTTAACGAGTCCTATTTAACAAAGTTTGCTAAATTTGGTAAAAATCTAGTCAATACTAATTCGTTTGTTATGATTTCTAATACATGTCTTCACGATGATTTATTGGTTGTGCCAACACTTCAAGAAGCATTTGACATTATAGAATTGGAAGACATCGAACGTTCACTTAATATTTAACACCTTTATTATGAAGAAAATTTTATTTTTTACGATTGCTATTATTACAAGTTTTACGCTTTTAGCACAAAACAAACCGTGTGTGCCTGACGTTTCTTTACAAGACTCAACTTTTGGTTTATGGCCAGACACTATTCAAAATCTTGCTATTGCTCAAGTAGATACGTATTATGAACAACACATACAAATCAAAACACCTGCTACGGTTGGTGAGGTCATGGGTGACCCTTACGAAATAGAAGTTTTTGGCTTCCCTGTAAATATTGCACCTTTGTCTATTGATAGTATTAAATTAGTTGATGTTAATGGATTACCTTCAGTAATGTCTACTTATCTTTCTAATCCAGACTCTGTCTTTGAAGGTAATGCTTTAGCTTGTGTTACGCTATTTGGTACACCAGGACAAAACGAAATGAATAATTATGACTTGAATTTACTTATTGACGGTTGGATAAGTGTTGCTGGACTTGGAACAGTTTCTTTGTATGATCAATTAGGTGATTACGAGAATATAGAAGGTTATAATTTTATCGTTCAATCAGAGGCTGTTTCTGTAGAGGAAAATAACGATTTGGCATTTTCTGTATCTCAGAATTCGCCCAATCCATTTTCATATACAACTTCAATAGAATTCAACTCAGATACTGAAGGAGATTTCCTCTTTACTGTTATCAATATTTTGGGTGAAGTACAGGAGAATAGAGTAGTTAGAGCGAACTATGGATCGAACAAAATTGATGTGGACGCTGCAACTTTGTCTTCTGGAATTTATTTTTACACACTTAGCAATACTAAGGAGCTAATAACTAAAAAAATGATAATCAATAAAAATTAATGTCATTCGAATTAACAATATTAGGCTGTAATTCAGCTATCCCTACAAACCATAGAAAACCTACCGCTCAGTTGCTGAACGTGGCTGAGCGGTTTTTTTTAATCGATTGTGGTGAAGGAACACAGCTGCAATTGAGGAAGTATAAACTAAGAATGCAAAGCATTCAGCATATCTTCATTTCACACCTGCATGGCGACCATTACTTTGGTCTGATAGGCTTTATTTCTACTATGCATTTGTTAGGTCGTGAAAAAGAACTTAATATTTATGCTCCAGCTGAGTTAAAAGAAATTATTTACATTCAATTGTCGGCCTCAAAAACAGAGTTGCGTTTCCCTTTATTTTTTCACGAATTTGGTTTTGATGAACCCGAACTTTTGATGGAAAATAATGATTTGACAGTACATACTATCCCACTTTCTCATTCTTTACCTTGCTGTGGGTTTTTGTTTAAAGAAAAAGATAAGCCTAGAAGAATGAGAAAAGAAAAAATAGAAGAATACAATATTCCATTAGATCGTGTGCCTGAAATAAAAGCAGGTGGAGATTATACTCTTTCAGATGGTACTGTTATACCTCACCTTGAATTAACACGAGGAGCTCAGTTATCTCGCTCATTCGCTTTTTGTAGCGATACATCGTATCATGAAGCAATCATTCCACAAATTAAAGGTGTAGATATGCTCTATCACGAAGCTACTTTTTTAGATGAATTAAAGGTAAGAGCACGTCAAACTATGCATTCCACAGCTAAAGAAGCAGCAACTATAGCATTAAAATCTCAAGTTGGGCGACTTATTATTGGTCATTATTCCCAACGGTATTTTGACTTAAACCCTTTGTTAGATGAAGCTCAATCTGTTTTTCCAGATACATTATTAGCTACTGAAGGAGAGAAGTATGTAGTAAAACGAGAATATGATTCTGATTGCTGATAGCGGTAGTAGCACAACAGAATGGCGTTTGCTTGATGGCGATAGCATTTCTCAGTTTCAGTGTATTGGATTGAACCCCTATATCGTGGATAATTCCATCATCACTGATGTGATCAGTCAGTTAGAAATTCCCTATTCATCGGTTAAGAAGCTTCATTTTTATGGTGCAGGTTGTGCATCTTCGGAGAAATCCGAATTTATGCTATCAATCTTAAAATCGATTTTTACTAATGCAGATATAAGCGTTCATTCAGACCTGCTGGCTGCTGCTCGATCGTTATTGCAAAATAATGATGGTATAATAGGTATATTAGGAACGGGTTCTAACGTAGCCAAATACAATGGTGATATTGTCGAGCCTTTTTCTACAAGTATGGGTTATTTGCTTGGAGATGAGGGTAGTGGTAATGCTTTAGGTAAGCGTTTGCTGAAGGCTTATCTAAGTGATTCTCTTGATGATGACTTGAATTTAAAAATAGGACTAGACAAACCTTCAATTTTAAATCAGCTATATGCTCATTCTTTTCCCAATCGTTATTTGGCATCCTTCGCTAAGATGATGTTTAGAAATAGAAATCATCCGCAAATAGCACCACTTATAAAGGCAACGTTTGATGAATGGATAGAAGTGTGTCTATTGCCATACCAAATCACGGAAATTTCTATCTGTGGATCTATATCCTATTATTTTCATTCTGAATTGAAGAGAAGTTGCGAGAGTTATGGAATTTCTGTCAATTCTGTTCTAGAAAAACCGATAGCAGCTTTGACTCTTTATCATAAAGCTTATCAATAAGAAAAATGCTATCTTTGTCCAATATGAAAAAGCTCCTTTTATTTATAATAGCACTACTTCCACTTGGGCTTTTGTTTGCTCAAGATACAATGGTACTAACGTTTGATCAAGAGAATCTAATCCCTAGTACTAATACCTTTAAATGTGAAGGTTCGTATACCTATTTTACAATAAATACCACTCCGGCTGATACCTTTTACTCCGTAACCCTCGAAAAAGATGGTGTTATTTTAGAACAAGGAAATTATACATCTATAAACAGTCAGTCGCCAGGTATTTTAGCTTTAGACTCCTTAATATATGCCGGTTTTTATGAGTTAACCGTTATATCTTTGTCAAACAATATTACGTTTACGGACACATTTTCTTTTGTAAATCCTTTGCCCTTAAATTTTGAATATACAACCAACAATCCACAGTCTTGTATTACGTATGGCGATATCCTTATCAGTGGAATTAGTGGAGGTGCTTCACCCTACAGCTTAGGAAAAGTAGATGCAATTGGCGAATTCGATCCAATCTATTTTCAAAACCAAAATGTTACAACTTATACTATTGAAGATTTGATTGCAGGTTACTATTCTGTTTCTCTACAAGATTCTTATGGTTGTGTATTTACCCTAGGATCTGACAATCCAATAGAAATTGTTCAAGGTCCTGATCCCATAAATATTATTTCAACAGCACAAGAAGATTCTTTTCGTATTTGTACGCAAGGTGGAGTTCTTCCAATTAGTTATGTTTTGAATGACGACACCCTGACGACTAACGATTCTTGCGTGGCTTATGCACTTTGTGCTGGAAATTATACTCTTATTGTATTCGATGCTGTTTCCAATTCTTTATGTGCTGACACAGTTGATTTTACTATTGATATGATTGACGGCTTTATAGAGCAAGAAACGTCTACCATGATAGTTGAATCTGGTGGAGTAAGACCATTTAGCTATTCTTGGACAAAAGACAACGCTATTCAAGATGGTCAGACAGATTCTGTATATGACGGAGGGTTATGTCCTGGATCATATACATGTACTCTCATAGACAAATCCAATTGTACTTCTAGTTTTGACTTGGTGATAGATGAAATTGAATCTAATCTTATTGAAGAAGTTGATTGTTTTGATAGTGAATTTTCTGCTTTAGAGACAGCAGTAACGGGTGGTACTTCTCCTTATGAATACCTTTGGAATACTAATGAGACAACATCGAATATAACGGGGCTAAGCCCACAGAAATATAGTGTTACCATTACCGATAATAACGATTGCCAGTTGATTGATGAATTTGAGGTGCCTGTTGTTTTTGATAGCTGTTTGTTCAATGCTTTCAGTCCTAATGGCGATCTTGTCAATGATACTTGGGCGCTTAACCCTTCATTTTTATACGAAAACTCTGAGGTGATTATTTACAACAGATGGGGTGCTAAGATTTATCAATCTTTAGGTTATAAGCAAGCTTGGGATGGAAGAAATTCTGCAGGTAACTTAGTAAAAGAGGGAGTGTATTTTTACTCTATTCTTCTTAAAAATGGACACGATAATATTAAGGGTTCGATATCTGTTTTTTATTGATTTTCCACCCAATTCACAGAATATCGTTTTAGCCAAGTAATTTGTCTTTTGGCGTATCTTCTCGAGTTTTGTTTGACAAGTTCTATAGCTCGTTCAAAAGTGATTTCGTCATTTAGATATTGAAAGAACTCTATATATCCTACCGTTTTTAAAGCATTTAGATTTTGATAGTCAGCAAGACTTTTTACTTCATTTAATAACCCTTTTTCAACCATTATATCCACCCTGTTGTTTATTCTTTGGTATAGACTTTCTCTATCCATTCTAATGGAATAGTATTCGATATCAAATGGTCTTATTTTTTGCTCACTATTTTTGAAGCTGCTAAATGTACTGCCGCTTTGTACACAGACTTCCAAACACCTTAAAAGCCTTTGATGATTATTGGTGTCTGCACTAGCGTAAAATTGAGGGTCTACATTCTTTACTTCGTTTTGTAGCCATTGCAAACCTCTCTTTTCAAATTGTTCCCTAAGCTCTGTTCTTACCGACTCTTGAATATCAGGAAATGTGTCTAATCCTTTACACACAGCATCAATATATAATCCTGATCCGCCAACCATCACTAAAGTATTGTGCTTTTTAAAGAGCTCATCAATCTTCATTATGGCGTCTTTTTCGAAAAGTCCTACATTGTAATTTTCGTGAATACTTTTGTGTTGAATAAAATGGTGTTTTACCGTAGCTAATTCTTGTGGTTCTGGAACGGCAGTGCCTATTTTCATTTCCTTGTAAAACTGCCTTGAGTCAGCGGAAATAATTTCGGTATTATACTTAAGAGCTAACTTTATCGCTAAGCTAGTTTTACCAACAGCTGTTGGGCCGTAAATAACTAAGAGCTTCTTCTTAGTAGCCTTCATAGTTTTCGAATTCATTAAATTCGTCTAAAGCGTCACCGAATATATCTTCTTCTTCTGTCAAATTATCTTCATCAGAGATGAATTGAACCATTGGGGCTTCTTCTGGCATATTTCCAAATGATAGTACTACTTCAGCTTCTTCAACTTCCTTTAACTCGTCGATTTCTTCAACTTCAATCATAAATCGCCACAAAATTAGGAAATCATTAACGTAGAGTAGTTTTTCTGTATTTTGGAAAATGTCGTTTACACTGATGTTTTGCATTTCTCTTGAAGATGGCTCCATGGCGATTAGTGGAATCTCTTCCCCTTGTTCCCATTCTTCATTTGTTAAATAAAAAGCAGCCATCTCTTCAGGTTTAAGCCCAAAAGAAGACACTATTACTTTGTGTAAGTCTTCAAGAGTATTGTCGGTGTTAATACGAATTTCTCTAAATACATCATCGTTGTGGTCAAGAACAATATTTAATTTAACAGTCATAAATTTTATTTTTTTGGTTTTAAACCTATTTCAGCAGCTTTCTTTATCAAAAATTGATAAGCTTCATCTTTTTCATTTGCAATTACCCCATCTAGAATGGCTTCTTTAATTGCTGTTTTTAATATCCCAATTTCTTTACTTGGCTTAATATCAAAAATATTGATTATTTCTTCTCCACTTATGGGTGGCTGCATATTTCTGATATGATCTCTTTCTTCAACATCTTTTATCTTCTTCCTTACAAGTTGAAAGTTATTTAGATAGCGTTTTACTTTTTCAGGGTTTTTTGATGTGATATCAGCATCGCAAAGCGTCATTAAATCCTCAATATCTTCACCGGCATCAAATAATAATCGTCTTACGGCCGAATCGGTAACTATCTCTTGTGCCAAAACTATAGGTCTCAAATGCAGTTTTACTAGCTTCTTGACATATTTCATCTTTTCATTCATTGGTAATTTGAGTTGCTTGAAAATTTTTGGCACCATTTTAGAGCCTAAAAATTCGTGTCCGTGAAATGTCCAACCTTGTTTTTCTTCGAACTTTTTTGTGTCAGGTTTAGCTATGTCATGAAGAATTGCAGCCCATCTCAACCATAAGTTATTGGTGTTTTGACTGATGTTGTCTAGCACTTGTAGGGTATGATAAAAATTATCTTTGTGTCCTTTATTGTCAATAACTTCAACGCCTTGTAATTCAACCATTTTAGGGAAAAATTGGTGGAGTAGATTGGTATTGAATAGTAGCTTAAATCCAATTGAAGGCTTAGTAGAAAGTATGATTTTATTCAATTCTTCCGTTATACGTTCTTGCGATATGATTTCTAGCCTTAGAGCATTTTCTTTTATAGCCTGCAAGGACTGGTCTTCAATTTGAAAATTCAATTGGCTAGCAAAACGAATGGCTCTCATCATTCTGAGAGGGTCATCGGAATAGGTGATGTTGGGTTCTAACGGTGTCCTTATAATTTTCTTTTCTATATCCTTTAACCCATCGAAAGGGTCAATAAGTTCACCGAAATATTCCTTATTTAATCTTATAGCTAAGGCATTAATGGTAAAGTCTCTTCTATTTTGATCGTCTTCTAAAGTGCCATCTTCTACTATTGGTTTCCTTGAATTGGAACGATATGATTCTTTTCTAGCTCCCACAAACTCTAGTTCCAGGTCCTGATGGCGTAGCATGGCAGTTCCAAAGTTTTTAAATACTTGTACTTTAGTATCGTTTCCTAACAATTCACTGACTCTATTGGCTAATTCAATCCCACTTCCTACACACACAAAATCAATATCTGTTGGTTGTGCACGTTCAAGAATAATATCTCTCACAAATCCGCCAATGACATAAGTTTCATATCCTAAGGCATCTGCGGCTTGAGATACTATAGAAAAAATAGGGTTTTGGATATGTTCTTTTAGGTTCACTTATCTAATAATTTTAATCTCTCCGTTGTTTTTTAGCTTGATGATGTTGGATGCTTGCTGTTTAGTATTTTCATTTTGTCGGTAATTTACTATGAAATCTACTCCTTCCAAAATACTATCACTTATAGAAGAGAAATCGATTGGTGTTTTTTCTCCGCTAACGTTAGCCGAAGTAGAAATGATAGGTTTACCAAATCGTTTGATAAGCTGTTCGCAAAAAGAATCTTTAGCTAGGCGTATTCCGCAAGAGCCATCATCTGCAATAGCATTTGTTGCTATGCCTTTCACTTGGTCATAGATTATTGTTAAAGGTTTATCTGTTGTTTCTATCAAGTCCCAAGCGATATCGGGCATATTTACAACAGTTCTTTCTAACATAACTTCAGAGCCCACCAATACTATTAGCGCTTTGGAAGAAGAGCGTCCCTTTAGATTGAATATCTTTTGTATAGCATCTGGATTGCTAGCGTCACACCCTATACCCCAAACGGTGTCAGTAGGATATAAAATTAGTCCTCCGCTTCTTAAGATGTCAAGGCAGTTTTGAATATCTTCTTTCATCAAATGGTTTGATATAGGTTTATAAGTCGCTTTGCAATTTTATCATCGGTAAAGTTTTGAGCGTGTTTTTTTCCTTCTTCTATCATTTTCTTTCTTCGTAACTTGTTAGTGCTTATATCTAATATTTCATTTTTCATCTGCTCAATGTCATTGGGGTTTATGTATGAGCTATGTGCTCCTCCTGGCTCAGAAAAGCAGCCGCCTTGAGATGTTATAACAGGAACGCCACAGAATAAAGATTCTAAAATAGGTATGCCGAAGCCTTCAAAAAATGATGGGTAAATCATTATTTCAGCTTGTTGATATATAGCTGCCATTTCTTTCAAAGATAAATTAGTCAACATTAAAACACGATTATTAATCTTGTGTGTTTGAATGAAATCAAGACATTTTGTTTTGTATTTTTTGCCATTGCCTATCACTACTAGTTGGTAGTTTGGAAGTTCTTTCAAACACTTTAGTAAGCTAAGGAGATTTTTACGTTCCTCAATAGTGCCAACGTACAATAGGTATTTTTTTGGCAGCTGATATTTAGTGCTAATTTCTACTTTAAAATCGTCTTCTTGCTCTTCTTGAAAGGCTTTGTTGCAGCCTTGGTATACTACCTCAATCTTATCTTCTGAAATATTAAAGAAACGAATAATGTCTTCTTTTGTCTGTTGGCTTACAGCAATAATTTTGTCGGCAATTTCACAAGCATATTGACTTTTTTTGACATAAGAGACTCTATCCGCTTTTTTAAAATATTGAGGGTATCGAATAGCAATTAAATCATGAATGCTTACAACAGTTTTTATTTCTGTTTTATCTATGCCATAGGGCAGTTCGTGGCTCAGTCCATGAAAGTGACTGACACCATCTCTTACTAAATCATTCTTTAACCTTAAAGTTCGCCATACAGAGCTGAATTTATGATTGAAAAAGCCTAATGGTGAATGAATATAATAGTGATTTCGATTTTTTAAAAATGACAAGCGTTCATTTTCTATTTCTTTTGGTGTGTATAGATGGTATTCATTATGGCTAAAATATTGTCCAAGAATACGAATAGTGTCCCTAGAGTAATTGCCTAATCCAGTATTATTGAAAAAGGCTCTTTTAGCATCAAACCCTATTTTCATTATACGGCTACATTGTATTCTCTTAGCGCGTCGTTAAGAGAGGTTTTTTTATCAGTACTTTCTTTTCGCTTGCCAATGATTAGAGCGCAAGGGACTCCATATTCACCCGCTTGAAATGATTTGGGATAAGTTCCAGGAATAACAACAGATCTTTCAGGTACTATGCCTTTATATTCGATTGGTTTTTCACCAGTGACATCAATGATTTTTGTTGAAGCTGTTAGAACAACATTAGCACCTAACACAGCTTCTTTTTCTACTCTCACTCCTTCAACAACTATACACCTTGAGCCAATAAATGCACTGTCTTCAATAATCACAGGTGAGGCTTGTAAAGGTTCCAAAACTCCACCAATACCTACACCACCACTTAAATGAACATTTTTGCCTATTTGAGCGCAAGACCCTACAGTAGCCCATGTATCTACCATAGTGCCACTGTCAACGTAGGCGCCAATATTCACGTAAGACGGCATCATAATAACTCCTTTAGCTAAAAAAGCACCATATCTAGCAACAGCATGAGGAACAACACGAACTCCTAATTCAGCATAATTGCTTTTTAATTTCATCTTATCGTGAAATTCCATTGGACCAGCTTCTAGAGTTTCCATCTTTTGGATAGGGAAATATAAAATTACGGCTTTTTTTATCCATTCATTTACAACCCATTTGCCCTCTTTGTTGTCCGAAACACGAAGACGGCCTTTGTCCAATTCTTCTATAATGTAACGAATACTTTCTTGAGTTTTACTATCGTTTAAAAGCTCACGATTTTCCCAAGCTTGTTCTATTATTAATTTTTGTTGTTCAATCATAGGAGCAAAGATAGTTAAATGCTTTATTTTTGCACTATGTCAAGAGTGTTAGCAATCGATTATGGTCAAAAGCGAGTGGGTATTGCAATTACGGATGAGGAACAAATTATAGCCTCTGCTCTAACAACCCTAAATTCAAAGGATGTAATCCCTTTCCTAAAAGATTATTTGGATAAAGAAGTTGTGGAGTGTTTTGTCGTAGGTTTAGCCAAAAACCTTGATGATACACCTTCTGAAAGTGCTCGTTTTATAGAGCCTTTTGTAAGACGTTTAAAAGATGCTTTTCCTGAAGTTAGTATAGAAAGAGTCGATGAGCGTTTTACCTCAAAAATGGCTTTCCAAACAATGATAGATGCAGGGTTGAAGCAACGTAAAAGAAGGGACAAAGGCTTAGTAGACAAAATAAGTGCTACTCTTATTCTTCAATCATTTCTGGACGCTAGAAAGTAATTTTTCTTTTAAAAATTGCGCTGTATACGATTTCTTATTTTTAACTAATTCTTCTGGTGTTCCTTGAAAAAGTAGTTCTCCACCATTTTCTCCTCCTTCAGGGCCTAAGTCTATTATCCAGTCGGCACATTTTATAACATCAGAATTGTGTTCTACACAGATAATTGTGTGTCCGTTTTCAATTAAGGCATTAAAGGAGTTTAGCAACTTTTTAATATCGTGAAAATGTAAGCCGGTTGTAGGTTCATCAAATATAAACATGGTCTTTTCGGACTTATGCCCTTTGCTTAAAAAGAAGGCTAACTTTATTCTCTGTGCTTCACCGCCACTGAGCGTATTTGACGATTGCCCAAGTTGAATGTAGCCTAAGCCTACCTGTTGCAGCGGTAGAAGTTTAGAAACGATTTTCTTTTTATCATTTTTATCAAAAAATGAAACCGCTTCATCTATGGTCATTTCCAATATATGAGCAATGTTTTTACCCTTAAATGTAATATCTAAAGTTTCATTTTTGAATCGTTGTCCTTTACAGCTTTCGCATTCTAAATGAACATCTGCCATAAATTGCATTTCTATGGTGATGTTACCCTCTCCTTCACATACCTCGCATCTACCACCTGAAACGTTAAAAGAGAAATGGCCACTTTTGTATCCTCTAGCTTTAGATAACTCTTGTCTTGCGAATAAATTTCTTATTTCGTCATAAGCCTTCAAATAGGTCACTGGATTTGATCGAGATGACCTGCCAATAGGATTTTGGTTGATAAACTCAATATGTTGAACAAGTTTGGTGTCTCCCTCAACACTATCATGAGCTCCTAGTTTAGAGGCGTAGCCTTGTATGCTTTTTTGTATAGCCGGAAATAATATTTGTTTGACGAGTGAGCTTTTTCCTGAGCCACTAACTCCAGAAACTACGGTTAAGCATTCTAAAGGAAAACGGACATTAATATTTTTAAGATTATTTTCTCTGGCACCATTTATTAAAATAGCATGTTGGCTTTTTCTACGTTGATATGGTATTTCAATACTCTCTTTATTGGATAAGTATTGTGCTGTTAAGCTTTCTGTATTATTACCAATGTTTTCAAGTTTACCTTGATAAACTATATTACCCCCATTTTTGCCAGCTAGCGGGCCAATATCAATAATTTCGTCTGCTGCCATCATTATTTCCTCGTCATGTTCAACGACAACAACTGTATTTCCTAACTCTTTTAGAGAATGTAAGATGTCAATTAACTTTTGAGTGTCTTTGGAATGTAATCCGATACTTGGTTCATCTAGGATATACAAAGATCCAACCAAACTACTTGCTAAGGAAGTTGCTAAATTTATTCGTTGCGATTCTCCGCCTGAAAGGGTAGAGGACAAACGGTTTAGTGTTAAATAACCTAAGCCCACATTATCTAAGAATTGTACTCTGTTTTTTATTTCTTGAATTATACGATCAGCTATTACTGATTCGGTACTAGAAAGTTTTATGTCTGATACTAGTTTGAGTAGTTTGCTAATTGGCAAATGAACAATGTCATTGATTGTCTTCTTTCCAACTTCTACGTATAAAGCCTCTTTTCTTAGTCGAGTGCCGTTACACTCGGGGCATGTGTTTTTGCCTCTGTATCGAGCCAATAACACTCTATTTTGCACTTTATAATTCTCTCTTTCTAAAAGTTGAAAAAACTGACGTATACCTTTTACCCCTTTTGCTCCATTCCACACTAGCTTTTTCTCATCTTCGTTGAGGTCGTTGTACGGCCGATGAATAGGGAAATCGTGTTTAGAAGAGTTAAGAACAAAGCGTTCTTTCCAACGGCTAAGCTTTTCTCCTTTCCAGCAATTTATGGCACCTTCGTAAATGGAAAGTGATTTGTTAGGAATGACTTTATCTTCATCTATTCCTAGAACAGAGCCAAAGCCTTCACACATTTTACATGCCCCATATGGGTTGTTGAAACTGAACAAATGTTCTGAAGGTAGTTCAAACGAAATTCCATCTAATTCAAAGCGATTTGAAAACTCTTTGATTCCCTTGTCAACAATTTCAATAGCGCACTCTCCGTTACCTTCAAAAAGTGCGATTTGAATACTATCGGCTAATCGGTTTAAATTATCATTTTCAAGATTGACCATTAATCTATCAATAACCACCCAAATCGTTTTATCTTTTCCTATTGCTGAATAGTCTTCAATACTATCCAATCTAAGAATTTCTGTATTTACTTTGATTCTAGAAAAGCCTTTTAAGCTTAGTTTATCTAAGTTTTCTTGAATAGAGTTTTTAGAAAGGTCAAGTTTAAACAAAACAAGAACCTTATTGCCGATTTTTTGTTCGCAAACGTAATCTACAACATCACTTACTTGATGTTTTTTGACTTCTTTTTTTGAAATAGGGGAAATAGTTTTGCCAACTCTAGCAAATAATAGTTTTAAATAGTCATAAATTTCTGTAGAAGTGCCAACTGTTGATCTTGGGTTTTGAGTATTTACTTTCTGTTCAATAGCTATAGCGGGTGAGATCCCCTTAATATGATCAACATCTGGTTTTTGTAACTTGCCTAAGAATTGTCTAGCGTATGAAGATAGGCTTTCTATGTAGCGTCTTTGTCCTTCAGCAAACAAGGTGTCAAATGCTAAAGATGATTTTCCCGATCCTGAAACTCCAGTAATAACAACTAATTTTCTTTTTGGAATTGCAACATCAATATTTTTGAGGTTGTGCATTCTTGCCCCTCTAATAGTGATGTATTTTTGATTGTCTTTTTGCACTTGTTTTAAAGGCATTGTTTTGTTTTAATTTTAGCGGAATTTTGCAAATTTACGGTTTTATCATTTGGAATTTTACTAAAAGTCATTTATATTTGAACCAGTTAACGACCAATTGAATGGTCATTTTTAGTGTAATTTAAATCATTCGCCTATAGATACATATCTACCTTTTAATTAGTATTAATTTAAAATTGTTAGATATGTTATTACACAAAGTCTCCGATAAGGATTTAGTCTCATCTTACATTAATGGAAATCCACTAGCTTTAGATGAACTAGTTACTAGACATCAGTCAAGAGTATTAAGTTTTATTAACTCTAAGGTCAGGAATCTACAACTTGCTGAGGATATTTTTCAAGATGCCTTTTTTAAAGTCATTAAGTCACTAAATTCAGGTAAATATAATGAAGAAGGTAAGTTTTTGCCATGGTTGATGCGTATTTCTCATAATCTTGTTATTGATTACTTTAGACAAAATAAGAGAATGCCCAAGGTAGCTCAATCTAAAAGCTTAGAGAATTTCGACATTTTTGATGTTATCGGAAATGGTGAAAAATCTAAAGAATACGATATGATGGAAGATGAGCAAACGCAGATGTTACGTCGTTTAATCTCCGAGTTGCCGAATGAGCAAAAAGAAGTTCTTGTAATGCGCCACTACGAAGATTTAAGCTTTAAGGAAATTGCAGAAAAAACAGGTGTGAGTATAAATACAGCTCTTGGTAGAATGCGTTATGCATTAATAAATATTCGTAAACTACTAGAAGAGAATAACGTGGATTTAACCATAAATTATAGTTGATGCAATAAAGGTTGTTAGACTTGCGTTATAGTAGCATAATTTAAAATCTACTATATGTATAAAACCTTTACTCAAAATGATTTAATTAGATTCTTGTATAATGAAATGAATTCAGAAGAATCCATATTGTTGAAAGATGCATTGCTTAATGATGCAGAGTTATGTGCAACATATCACAAGTTAAAGTCTTCAATGGATTTATTAGACGCTGAACGTTATTCGTTAACACCATCTGATTTTAGTCTTGCAAAAATTAAGTCTTATGCAAGAGGATTTTCATCAAAACCATCAAAATATTTAAATAGAATTGATTTGGTTTTGAATTAGTTAATAACATATTTTTAACATGCCCTTCTTATTAATTTAAGAGGGGCTTTTTTTATACATTTGGGTATGAATAGAAAAAAACGATTCGAATTATTTGTTGACTATTTCGATGAGAATATGCCTATTGCTGAAACAGAGCTGCATTATAACAATGGTTTCGAGTTGCTCGTTGCGGTTATTTTGTCCGCTCAGTGTACTGATAAGCGTGTTAATATGGTAACACCTACTTTATTTTCAGCATTCCCTACTGCTGAATTGATGGCCTTGTCTTCTGCTGATGAGATTTTTCATTATATCCGATCTATAAGCTATCCTAACAATAAGGCTAAACACCTTCATAAAATGGCTAATATGTTGATGACTGACTTCAATGGTCAGGTTCCTGACACTGTAGATGCTCTTCAGTTATTGCCTGGTGTAGGTCGAAAAACTGCTAATGTCGTTGCTTCTGTTTTGTTTGGTGTTCCGACAATGCCTGTCGATACCCATGTATTTAGAGTGTCAGAACGTATAGGGCTTTCCAAAAATTCTAAAAATCCTTTGCAGACAGAAAAGCAATTGGTAAAATATTTCCCTACTGAAAAGTTAACTATCGCTCATCATTGGCTTATTCTTCATGGTCGTTATGTATGTTTGGCAAGAAAGCCAAAATGTAATGATTGTGGTATCACAGACTTTTGTGATTTTTTTCAAAAGAAAAGATAATTTGTTAATAAATGCCGCTCTAAAACTTTGTTAATACTGAGATTTTTTTGCTCTTTTGTTTAGCTAATAAAAATATTAAATGACTAGTTTAAAAGAAGGCGATAAAGCGCCCCAATTCAGTGTTGTTAATCAAAACGATGAAGTGCTAACCCTAGATTCTTACGTAGGTAAGAAACTTATACTTTATTTTTATCCAAAAGATAGCACTCCTTGCTGTACTGCTGAGAGTTGCAATTTAAGAGACAACTATTCTGAGCTATTGTCTTTAGGTTATGACGTGCTTGGTGTTAGTGCCGATAATAGTGCTTCACATCAAAAGTTTATTGCCAAAAATGAATTACCTTTTCACTTACTTTCTGACACTGAAAAAGAAGTTATTAAGGCGTATGGTGTTTGGGGTCCTAAAAAATTTATGGGAAAGGAATATGATGGCATACATAGAACAACCTTTGTGATTGATGAAAAAGGTCATATTGAACGTATTTTTACAAAAGTCAAAACAAAAGAACACACACAACAAATTTTAGAAACATATAAGTAAATAGCTATGAGCGACAAACAAAAAGAAGCAAAATTAAAGGCCTTACAACTTACTCTAGATAAAATGGAGAAGTCATATGGTAAAGGAACAGTCATGCGCTTAGGAGATAAGCCTGTAGAAAATATAGATGCTATTCCAACAGGCTCTTTAGGTTTAGATATTGCGTTAGGAATAGGTGGTTATCCAAGAGGAAGGGTGATAGAGATTTATGGTCCAGAATCTTCAGGTAAAACCACTTTAGCAATACATGCTATAGCAGAAGCACAACGTCAAGGCGGTATTGCTGCGTTTATTGATGCAGAACATGCTTTTGATCAAACGTATGCAGCTAGTTTAGGTGTAAATGTTGATGATTTATTAATTTCTCAGCCCGATAACGGTGAACAAGCTTTAGAAATTGCTGATAATCTTATACGTTCGGGTGCAATAGATATTCTTGTAATCGATTCTGTTGCTGCTCTTACGCCTAAAAGTGAAATAGAAGGGGAGATGGGTGATACTTCTGTAGGTCTTCATGCCCGATTAATGTCTAAAGCACTACGAAAATTAACCGGTACTATCAGTAAAACAGGTTGTACATGTATTTTTATTAACCAGTTGAGAGAGAAAATTGGTGTTATGTTTGGAAATCCTGAAACGACAACTGGTGGTAACGCTTTAAAGTTCTATTCTTCTATTCGATTAGATGTAAGGAGAAGTACTGCTATCAAAGATGCTGATGGCGCTATTGGAAACAAAACAAGAGTTAAGGTAGTTAAAAACAAAGTGGCACCCCCTTTTAAACTGGTTGAGTTCGATATAATGTATGGTAAAGGAATCTCAAAATCTGGTGAAATATTAGATAAAGCTGTGGAATTAGATATTGTTCAGAAAAGTGGTTCTTGGTTTAGTTATGATGGTGATAAGCTAGGTCAGGGAAGAGATGCTGTAAAGCTTGTTTTGCAAGATAACCCTGAATTATCCGATCAGTTAGAAGAAAAGATAAAAGAACAAATCAATAATTAAGTTAATAGCACCTTGTATGTTTAGGCTGCTTGTATTTTCTTGTATCATTGTATTTTTTTCCTGTTCAGAAGGCAAAGTAGGATCTAGTGAGCCCAAGTCTATTTCTGAATTGAGTAAGGCCTTGCTACAGGAGCCTAACGATACTGTTTTACTTAAACAAAGACGTGATTTGTTTATCTCAAATGGCATATTAGATAAAGCAATTCTTGATCAGCAACAACTCTATAATTTAGATTCAACAAACTTAAAATATCGTTATGATTTAGCGGAAATGTATTTTGAGTTATCAGTATCAAATCCTAGCTATGTCAATAAGAGCTTAAACTTGTTAACTGAAAATAACATGGTTTACTCACCTATGTTACTTCTGAGAGCAAAATTGCATTATATATTTCAGGATTATTCTCAATCATTAGTTGATTTAAATACATATTTACCATCTTATCCCTTCAACGCTGAGGCATATTTTTATAAAGGTTTAAATTATAAAGAAATGGGGGATTTAGAAATGGCAAAATCTCAATTTCAAACAGCTGTTGAGCAAGATCCTAATTATATTGAGTCCTATGAACAATTGGCTTTTATTTATGCTTTTAATGGTGATAGCCTTGCGGAGTACTATTTTGATAATGCCTTGGAAGTAGATTCTAGTTTAATTAGTTCTTGGTATAATAAGGGTATGTATCACCAGAATGCAGGAGATTTTTCAAAAGCTAAGGCATCTTATTATGGTATTCTTAGAAGAGATTCATTACATTCTGATGCTAATTATAATTTAGGATATATATCATTAGTTGAGGGCGATTATAATTCGTCTATTGATTATTTCACATCCGTTATTGTTCAGAACCCAAGCTTTGCTTCGGCTTATTTTTCTAGGGGCTTAGCTTTTAAGTTAAATAATGACTTAGTAAGTGCTCGAAAAGATTTTCTTTCAACTTTAGAATTAAGTCCAGAATTTAAGGAGGCTGAGGATGAACTTAAATTTTTGCCATAAAAAAAGGCTCCGTTAGGAGCCTTTTTCATTGTTAGTCTTAGTTTATTTATGCTAATTTTACATTTGTAGCGTTTAGACCTTTACGGCCTTCTTCTAAGTCAAATGTAACTTTGTCATTTTCACTAATTTCATCGATTACTCCAGAAACGTGTACAAAGTACTCCTTATCTGTTTCGTCTTCTTTAATGAATCCATATCCTTTGGTATCATTAAAAAATTTAACTGTTCCAGTATTCATAATTAATTTAATTTATTTCGACAAAGGTAACAAAAAAGGTAAACCATTGATGATTTACCTTCTTTAAATTATTATATGAGTTAAAATTTAACTTTTAACCTTGTCCACTACTGCTTTAAAAGCTTCTGGATGGTTCATTGCAAGGTCTGCAAGAACTTTTCTGTTTAGGGCAATACCCTTTTTCGATACTGCACCCATAAATGTAGAATAACTCATTCCGTGTTCTCTAACACCTGCGTTTATTCTTTGAATCCATAATGAACGGAAGTTTCTTTTCTTTTGTTTACGTCCAATGTATGCATATTGCATTGCTTTTTCTACAGCATTTTTAGCTACTGTATGGACATTTTTTCTACGGCCGAAGTAACCTTTAGCGGCATCTAATACCTTTTTTCTTCTAGCCTTTGCTGCGACAGCGTTTACCGATCTTGGCATAATTTAATTGTTTTAGTAGTTAGCGCCTCTATACGAGAACTTTTGAGCTAAATACTTGGTTAATAATTATTAATTAGAGGCACAATTGTTGTTTGATGTTTTTAACATCAGACTCATGTACTAATCCTGTTTGAGTTAAGTTACGCTTTTGTTTAGTCTCTTTCTTTGTTAAGATGTGACTTTTAAAAGCATGCTTTCTCTTGATTTTACCTGTACCAGTAAGCTTAAAACGCTTTTTAGCACTAGATTTTGTTTTCATTTTTGGCATGATAAATCCGTTTAATTGGTTTTACTTCTTCTTTTTAGGAGCAATGAACATAGTCATTCGTTTCCCTTCTAATTTTGGCATTTGTTCTACAACACCATAATCTTCTAAGGCTTGGGCAAATTTTAGTAATAAAATCTCGCCTTTTTCTTTAAAGACTATGCTTCTTCCTCTAAAAAATACGAAAGCTTTTACTTTCGAGCCTTCTTCAAGGAATTTTAATGCATGTTTTGTTTTAAAAGCAAGGTCATGCTCTTCTGTATTAGGTCCGAAACGGATTTCTTTGATTACAGTTTTTGATGCGTTTGCTTTTATTAATTTTTGTTTCTTTTTTTGATCGTATAGAAACTTTTTATAGTCGATAATTTTACAAACAGGAGGATCTGCTTTAGGAGAAATTTCAACTAAATCCAATCCCATTTCATTAGCGATATTCAATGCTTTTGCTAAAGGAAAGATTCCAGATTCTATGCCTTCGCCTATTAATCTGACTTCAGGAGCAGTAATAAATTTATTGATTTTATGTTCTGCTTCTGTTTTTCTTCTGTAGTTGTTATTTCTTCTTCTTATTGCGATTGTATTCTGTTTTTATTATCTACTCTATTTAAAGTTACTTATCAAACTATCAATTTCTTCGTTGATGATTTTTATGAATTCTTCAATTTTCATACTGCCTAAATCTTCACCACCATGTTTTCTAACAGATACTGTATGTTCGTTTTTTTCTTTTTCACCAACAATTAACATGTAAGGTGATTTACTTATTTCAGCATCTCTTATCTTACGACCGGCTTTTTCAGCTCTTTCGTCAACGAGGGCGCGAATATCGGAATTATTTAGCAGATTTAAAATATTTTCTGCGTAATCGTGATATTTTTCACTAATTGGTAAAATCATAACCTGATTTGGTGTTAGCCAAAGTGGGAAATTACCGGCGCAATGTTCTAGTAAAACGGATACAAACCTTTCCATAGATCCGAACGGGGCTCTATGAATCATAACGGGCCTGTGTGTCTGATTATCAGAGCCAATATATTCTAATTCAAAGCGTTCGGGCAAGTTATAGTCTACTTGTATAGTACCTAATTGCCATTTTCTTCCCAAAGCATCTTTGACCATGAAGTCTAGTTTTGGGCCATAAAATGCAGCTTCTCCATATTCAATTATTGTATCAATACCCTTTTCTTCAGTTGCCTCTAATATGGCTTTTTCTGCTTTTTCCCAATTGTCAGTTGAACCAATATATTTTTCGGGTTGGTTGACATCTCTTAGAGATATCTGAGCTGTGAATTGTTCAAAGCTTAATGTTTTAAAAATGTAAAATACAAGGTCTATAACTTTAATAAACTCTTCTTTTACTTGTTCAGGGGTGCAGAAAATATGAGCATCATCTTGAGTAAATCCTCTTACTCTTGAAAGTCCATGTAATTCACCAGATTGTTCGTAACGATAAACGGTTCCAAATTCTGCAAATCTAATTGGTAAATCTTTATATGAACGTGGCTTTGTTTTATATATTTCGCAATGGTGGGGGCAGTTCATCGGCTTGAGTAAAAATTCTTCACCATCAGCAGGGGTGTTAATCGGCTGAAATGAATCCGCTCCATATTTGGCATAGTGACCAGAACATACGTAAAGTTCTTTACTGCCAATATGTGGCGTAATGACTTGATCGTAACCAGCAGTTTTTTGTGCTTTTTTAAGAAAATTTTCTAATCGCTCTCTAAGTGCAGCTCCTTTTGGAAGCCACAAAGGTAGTCCTTGACCTACTTTTTGAGAAAATGAAAATAATTCCATTTCTTTCCCAAGCTTTCTATGATCTCTTTGTTTGGCTTGTTCTAGAAGTTCCAAGTATGCTGTTAGTTCCTTTTGCTTAGGAAAACTAATGCCATAAATACGTGTTAACTGCTTATTGTTCTCATCGCCTCTCCAATATGCTCCTGCAATGTTGAGCAGTTTGGTCGATTTTATAAAAGAGGTATTTGGAATATGTGGACCTCTACATAAATCGGTAAAATTACCTTGTGTATAAAAAGTAATATTGCCATCTTCTAAATCTTCAAGAAGCTCAAGTTTGTATTGGTCATCTTTTTCTTGAAAGTAAGAAATAGCATCTTGTTTGGATATCTCTTTTCTTACATATTCGTTTTTTTGTCTAGCTAACTCAACCATTTTAGCTTCAATTTTGCTAAAGTCATCGGAAGAGATAGAGTGTTCTCCTAGATCAACATCGTAATAGAATCCGTTTTCAATAGCTGGTCCAATGGCTAGTTTAATGCCTGGGTAAATCGCTTCTAAGGCTTCAGCCATAAGGTGTGCCGAAGAGTGCCACATGGTTTGTTTGCCTAGATCATCATTCCAAGTGAGTAGTTTGAATTCACAATCCTTTTCTATAGGACGGTTAGCATCCCAAACCTCTTCATCTATTTGACATGCTAGAACATTTCTTGCTAATCCTTCACTGATACTTTTGGCAATATCCATGCCTGTAGTACCTTTTTCAACTTGTCTTGTCGCTCCGTCTGGAAGTGTAATTTGTATCATAAAATTTATCTATACTCTTATCTAGAGTCTGCAAATATAATCAAATGAATATATTTTCTGAGAGATTGCTTGTGTTTAAACTTGAATAACTCCTGGGTTATAAGCTGTTTTGATGGGTGAATTGTTTGCAGCTTCTATTCCCATTGAAATTACTTTTCTGGTTTCTCTTGGGTCTATAATAGCATCAATCCAAAGTCGTGATGCTGCGTAATAGGGTGATGTTTGTTCATCGTATCGTTCAGTGATTGTTTTAAGAAGTTTATCCTCTTTCTTTTTGTCGATTTTTTGACCTTGTTTTTTTAGGGATGATTTTTCTATTTGCAATAATACTTTAGCAGCTTGTTCTCCTCCCATTACAGCCATCTTGGCAGTTGGCCATGCGACTATTAATCTTGGGTCGAATGCTTTTCCGCACATAGCATAATTACCAGCTCCGTAAGAATTCCCCATTATAATGGTGAATTTTGGAACTACCGAATTGCTTAAAGCATTTACCATTTTTGCTCCATCTTTAATGATTCCTGAATGTTCAGATCGAGAACCAACCATAAAGCCTGTTACATCTTGTAAGAAGACTAAAGGGATTTTCTTTTGATTACAATTTGCTATAAATCGAGTAGCTTTATCTGCTGAGTCAGAATAAATAACACCTCCAAATTGCATTTCACCTTTTTTACTTTTGACCAATTTTCTTTGGTTTGCAATGAGTCCTATCGCCCAACCATCAATTCTTGCATAGCCGCAAATTATAGTTTCGCCGTAGCCTTTTTTATATTCTTCAAAATCAGAGTTGTCAACCAGTCGGTCAATAATTTCAAGGGTATTATAAGGCTTATCTCTATTGACAGGTAAAATGCCAACTATTTCATTTTTATCTTTTTTGGGATCTTTAGACTCTATTCTGTTGAAGCCAGCTTTTTCAAAGTCACCAATTTTACTGAATATATTACGGATAGTTTTTAGACAGTCCTCATCATTTTCTGACTTATAGTCTGTTACACCTGAAATTTCACAATGAGTTTCTGCACCACCTAAAGTTTCGTTGTCAATATCTTCACCGATAGCGGCTTTTACTAGGTAGCTTCCTGCAAGAAATATAGTTCCTGTTTTATTAACGATTAATGCTTCATCGCTCATTATAGGAAGATATGCGCCGCCAGCTACACAAGAGCCCATAACGGCTGATATTTGTGTAATGCCCATTGACGACATTTTGGCATTATTTCTAAAGATTCTACCAAAGTGTTCTTTGTCTGGAAAGATTTCGTTTTGTAATGGTAAAAATACACCGGCACTATCTACCAAATAGATAATAGGCAGTCTATTTTCCATTGCAATTTCTTGTGCGCGTAAATTTTTCTTAGCTGTAATAGGAAACCAAGCACCTGCTTTTACGGTAGCATCATTAGCTACAATAATACATTGTTTAGAGCTCACATAGCCGATGACAATAACAACTCCTCCTGATGGACAGCCTCCATATTCTTCGTACATTCCATCTCCTACAAAAGCACCAATTTCAATAGTTTCACTTCTGTCATCAACTAAAAATTGAATTCTTTCTCTGGCAGTAAGTTTTCCTTGGTCGTGTTGTTTTTTGATTTTTGCCTTGCCACCACCAATCGAAACTTTATCAAACTTTTGATTCATCTCTGATATCAAGAGTCTCATTTGATCTTCGTTTTTATTAAATTCTAAATCCATAAGACGTTAATGATTTTTAGGTGTTAATTGATTCGAGATAAGCTCTACTATTATTCCCTTCATTAAAAAGAAGATCTAATATACTGAGATTAGCAATAAAGCCGAGTTTATTTTCAAAAACTTGCATATACCTTTTTGTAATTTCATTATCAAAGGTATCCATTCTTTTATCATCTAAATCTGGGTTTTTGATGTAGTTTTCACTGATTTTATAGTCTGTTGAAAGTCCAATTTTTGAACAAATAAAACTCATCATTTCTAAATTCAAGTCTACTAAGAAAGTGTGTTTCTTGTGAAATAAAGGCTGGAATTCATCTTCGTAGTATTCAAAAAATGGAGAAGAACGGTAGGCGCTGGTTATACTTTGCCAATGTTCTTTTTGCCAATGGTGATCATAATTTATCTTAATATCTTTGAACAGTGTTTTAGAGCTGTTTTTTCTAAATTTCGGAACAGTTAGTGTTAATGGTCCATTAGCTCCATAAATAACACATCGCGTTCTTAAGCTTTGTTTTACAAAATAGTCGTTGACTTCTATAATACAATTGCTAGAGAGTAGGTTAGAAAAATACTCAATAGAGCCGAAATATGGGCAAGGTAAAAGTGTAGCTCTAGTGGACTGCATTGAACAACCTATTCCATCTAATTTTGTGAATGCCTTTTTTGTTTTTATCCCAGCTCATCCATATGAAAAGGGCTTTTCCAACGACATGGTCCTCTGGAACAAATCCCCAGTATCTAGAATCTAGTGAATTGTGTCTATTATCTCCCATCATCCAATAGTAATCCATTTGAAATGTATAGCTTTTGCTAAGGTTTCCGTTAATGTAAATATTGTCATCAACTATTTCTAAAGTATTTTTTTCATAGCTTTCTATCACTCTTCTGTATGTCTGAATATTTTGAGTATCTATATCTACTGTCATTCCTTTGGCAGGAATAGTTAATGGTCCAAAGTTATCGAGGTTCCAATTGAATTTATCATCTGGAAAAATTAATTCAGTTGAATTGGTTTTAACACCTTTTTCTGCTACTATTTTTTCAACCTTTTTTACATAGGTAAAGCGTCTTATGGCTTCTAAGCTTTCGTTGTTAAGCATTAATTCATAATCACCATTTCTTGATAAGATTTGGCCTTCGTAAATATTATATTTATTTAATGTTTTTTGACTAAATAAGGTGCCATCGGTTTTAACATAATACCTAAATTGGTTTTTCATCTTTTCGGTAGTACTTTGTGGTTCGCCATTGACAAATAGTCCTGTGTTTTTTATCTCAATGACATCGCCGGGTAAGCCTACACATCTTTTTATATAATTTTCTTTTTTGTCTACTGGTCTTTCTGGGTGTAGTGCATCGTCGGCTGGATAATTAAAGACCACACAATCGTTTCTTTCTATTTTACCCATCCCCTTCATTCTGTGGTAATCTAATTGTATCCATTTAAGATATGCCGGAGTGTTTTTGGTAAGTGGTAATGTATGATGAACAAGAGGAAAAGATAGGGGGGTGTTAGGCACTCTTGGGCCGTAACTTACCTTACTAACAAATAAAAAATCACCTATTAGAAGAGATTTTTCCATAGATGATGTAGGTATGGTATAAGCTTCGATTAAGAAAGTTCTAAGAATTGTTGCTGCTATTACGGCAAATAGAATAGCGTTAAACCAACTTTTGATTTCGCTTTTAGGTTTTTTCTTTTTCTTTTCTTTTTTCTTCCAAAATTGCCAGCTAATAGTTTCCCAAAATAGAATGTCCCCAACGATTAAAGGGAAAAAGTAAAGCCATTCACCATCTATTAAGTAGACTAATAGTGACCATAATATCGTAAATACGATGAATAGTACCACTTTAAAAGATTTGCCTAAAAGTTGTTTTAATTTATTCATTGTTCTTAATTAATTTTTAGAATGTCACTTATAGAGAAACACCCTTTTTTATCAATAATCCACTCTGCAGCAAGAAGTGCGCCTTTGACAAAGCCCATTCTGTTGTGTGCTTGATGAGAAATGGAAATAGTATCTATCGTTGAAGTATATTCTACAATATGTGTGCCGGGAACGTTTTCTTGCCTTTCACTTTTGATATTGATAGTGTCAGAAATTTGCGATTTTAATGTAAGTGCTGTTCCGCTTGGTATATCTAGTTTTTGAGTGTGATGTATTTCTTCAATTGATGCTTTGTAGTCAGTGTGATTATACATCAGTTGATTTAGCTTTTTGTTCAATTCAAAAAATAGGTTTACACCAATACTGAAGTTAGATGCATATAAAAATGCGGTTTCTTGTTCTACCGCCATCTTTTTAATCTCTTCAATTTTTTCTAGCCAGCCTGTTGTCCCAGATACTACAGGTATTCCTTTTAACAACAATTGACTGATATTACTGAAAGCACTTTCTGGTGTGCTAAAATCAATCGCAACGTCAATGTCCGAAAAATTTTGCTTGTTGATGGGGTTTTTGCTAGTAGCAATGAGAGAAATCGAATGTCCCTTTTCTAGAGCAATTTGCTCTATTAGTTGTCCCATTTTACCATAACCTATAAGTGCAATGTTCATATCGGCAAAGTTAAAAATTCATTTTTAATGATAACACCGTTGTTTTACCTATAGGCGTATCAATAATTTTGGGTGTTGTGTTTAAACTCAAGTCTTCACTAATGTCAAAATCAAAAAGATGGGCGTCTACGCTAGCATCTACTATGTTAAGAAGGTAGATTGCCCCAGCAATAATATAGGAAACATCCCTGTTCCTTTCATAATAATCGACAATTGTGAGTAGTTGGCTATTATTGTAAATATCTATATAGTCATCAGTCCCTCCATTAGACCTTGTGATGTATGCGTCTTGATAGGTCGTTAATTTGTTCTGATTATCCTTAATGAAATAAATACTTGTTGCTAGTGAAGCGTAAATAATGGGAACCTTCCAATATTTTTTATTATAAACTTGTCCAGCACCTGGAACAACAGCCGAAAGTATTGAGGCTTTATGAGCAGACTTAATAGTTTTTGATTCGTTAGATTGAGAATGACCAATCAACGAATAACATAAGAGTATATTTAAAATTATGTATTTCAATTATAAACCTAATTGTGAAATGAGATTATATAGATCATCATTGGAAGTGAAGGGAATTTCTATTTTCCCTTTACCACTTTTAGAAACCTTTAGCTTGACGTCTGTACCGAGCTTATTTGTTAGGTCATTGGCTAACTTTTGATGTTCAAAGCTTGGCAATGTCTTGCTTCTATTTCTAGATGTTTTGAGGTATGAGCTTTCGCCAAAATCTTTAACAATTTGTTCGATTTCTCTAACTGTAAAGCCATTGTTAACGGCATCTCTAAAAATGTTTATTTGAGTTTCTTCACTTTTGACGTTTACGAGAGCTCTTGCATGTCCCATGCTAATGCTTTCATTCCTTAGGCCTGCAAGAATTTCTGCAGGTAATTTAAGTAGTCTGAGATAATTGGTAATAGTAGAGCGTTTTTTTCCAACTCTTGCACTCATTTTTTCTTGAGTGAGTTTGCATTCGTCTATAAGTCTTTGATAACTTAAAGCTACTTCAACAGGATTTAGCTGTTCTCTTTGAATATTTTCGACCAAAGCCATTTCTAACATTTCTTGGTCGTTAGCAATCCTTACATAAACAGGAACTGTTTTGAGTTCAGCAATTTGTGAAGCTCTAAATCTTCTTTCCCCAGAAATTAGTTGGAACTTATCGTAGCCTAACTTCCTTACAGTTAGTGGTTGGATAATTCCTAACTCTTTGATAGAGATAGCTAGTTCTTGCAGCGCATCTTGATCAAAATCTGTTCTTGGCTGGAATGGATTTACTTCGATTTGTTCTATTTCTATTTCAGCAACTGCTCCAACTACTTGAGTTGTTTCTGCTATACTTTCATTACTAGTAATATCAGTATTAGGGTCTTTTAATAATGCCGATAGGCCTTTTCCTAATGCACGTTTTTTTTCTGCCATTTTATTGATTTTATTGTGCTAGTTTTTTATTCTTTTCTAAAACTTCTTTCGCTAGGTTAAGGTAGTTGATAGCACCTTTGCTATTCGCATCATGCATAATTATTGTTTGCCCAAAGCTTGGCGCTTCACTAAGTCTTACGTTACGCTGAATGATAGTATTGAAAACCATTTCTTGAAAATGGGTCTTTACTTCTTCAACGACTTGGTTTGATAATCTTAAACGGGTATCATACATCGTTAGTAAAAGTCCTTCGATATCAAGTTCTTTGTTTAAACGATTTTGGACAATTTTAATTGTATTAAGTAATTTTCCAAGCCCTTCTAAAGCAAAATATTCGCATTGGATAGGAATAATGATGGAGTCTGCTGCTGTTAGTGCATTGGTGGTTACTATTCCTAATGATGGTGCGCAATCAATTATGATATAGTCATAGTTAGAATTGACTTGTTCTAAAATTCCTTTGAGTATATATTCTCTGTTTTGTTGATTGACAAGCTCGAGTTCAGCTCCAACTAAATCAATATGTGCTGGAAGTAAGTCTAAATTTGGACTTTCTGTTTTTACTATTGCATCTGTTGCACTAAGGTTATCAATCAAACATTCGTACAGTCCAGACTTTATTTCTCTAGGATCATAGCCAACGCCTGAAGTTGAATTTGCTTGGGGATCAGCATCGACAAGCAATACTTTTTTTTCGAGTACGCCCAGACAAGCTGCTAGGTTGATTGCTGTAGTTGTTTTACCTACTCCACCTTTTTGATTTGCAATTACAATTGTTTTATTCATTTTGTTAGTTTTATATTGAAGTGTAAAATTTATTTGGTTTTAAGGGTTCGTCAGATAAGGTCGTTTATACTAACTTATTTGGCTATATTTACGATTCAAAAATAACCTAATTAATTGACTGCCTAAGAAGAAAAAAACGTGTTTTTTTTAACATTTAGCGCAAAATGTTAATAGCTTTAATTTAAACCTATTTAAATATGTCATTTATTATAAATTCATCAGAATCAGTATTCTTAATTGTTCAGATTTTATCAGTATTATTTTTAACGATTTTGTTTTTACAGTCTGGTATTGATAAGGTCGTAGATAAAAAAGGAAATTTGGAATGGTTAAGCTCTCATTTTTCTAATTCTCCATTTAAAAATTCAGTACCTGTTTTATTGTTTACAGTTACTGTTGTTGAACTTTTGTCGGGAGTGCTGAATTTGATAGGTGTTATATTTCTAATTAAAGACGGTAGTTCAACTTTCGCTTTGCTAGGTACTATGCTAGCTTCAATAGCTCTCATAATGTTGTTCCTAGGTCAAAGAATAGCCAAAGATTATGCTGGAGCACAATCTTTGGTAAGTTATTTCATACTTACAGTTTTAACGCTAATTCTATTTGGATTTACAATGTAGATCTAAATATCATCAAAGTTAACATCAGTAAAATTTTTGTTGTCTTCGTCTGAATCTTTCTTTGGGTTTGAAATAATTTCCTCGCCCTTGTTTTTGAAAATAAAGTCTACACTTTCTGAGAGTGCATCTTTAAACTTTTCAAAATCTTCTTTGTAAAGAAATATTTTGTGTTTTTTGAAATGATGGCTGCCATCATCATTAAATATTTTTTTGCTTTCGGTAATTGTGAGATAGTAGTCGTCTGCTCTAGTCGCGCGAACGTCAAAAAAGTAAGTTCTTTTACCTGCTCTTACTTTATTTGAGAAAATTTCTTCTTGGTCTTTGTAGTCTTCCATAATTTTTCATGATTTATCTATCAAATCTATGAAATTAATTGGAATGGACAAATTTATATTTACTTTGAAAGTTGTTGCTGGTACATTTCGAAATAGATGCCTCTTTTTTCAAAAAGGTTTTTATGAGTTCCCATTTCGGCAATTTGACCGTTATTAAGAACTATTATTTTGTCAACATGTTGTATAGACGATATTCTATGACTAATAGTAATGGTCGTTTTTTTCACACCTTCTTTTTTAATTGAAGCGAGTATTTTTTCTTCTGTTTCGTTATCTACTGCTGATAAACAATCGTCAAAGATAAGTATACTTGAAGGTCTAATTAAAGCTCTTGCAATAGAGATGCGTTGCTTTTGTCCTCCAGAAAGGGTAACACCTCTTTCTCCAACTATTGTTTGATAACCTTTAGGAAAGCCTTTAATGTTATCATGTATAGCCGCTTTTTCTGCCACAGCTTCGATTGTTTGTTGAGTAAGTTCTTCTTTTGAGCCAAAAGCAATATTGTTAGAAATAGTATCAGAAAATAATAAAGCTTCTTGAGGAACAAGGCTAATTCCAGAGCGTAAGCTCTTGAGGTTTATTTTTTCTATTGGAATACCGTCTATTTCTATTCTTCCAGAAGTAGGCTTATACATGCGACTTATGAGATTGATAATGGTGGATTTTCCAGAGCCTGTTCTTCCTACTATAGCTATTGATTCACCTTTATCTATGTCAAATGAAATGTTATTCAGAGCTTTTATTTCGCTATCGGGGTATTCAAAGCTTATATTTTTAAAAGATATTCTTCCTTGAATTTCATGAGTATTACCATCTGTTGAATTAATATTAGCTTTAGTGTTTAAGAATTCATTAATCCTTTTTTGAGAGGCTGCCGCTCTTTGTATTATGGAGGTCACCCATCCTATTGAAGCCATAGGCCAAGTCAGCATATTAACATAAATAATAAATTCAGCAATATTACCTGTAGAGATATTACCTGCTATTGACTCTTTTCCTCCGATGTATATAGTAAGTAAAGTGCTTAATCCTATCAGTAAGAGCATGAAAGGAAAAAAGGCAGCGTTTGTTTTTGCTAGAGATACATTACGCTTGAGGTATTCGTTTGTTTCTGTCTTGAAAATATTGAAGTTTGTTTTTTCATTTACAAATGATTTCAAAATTCTTATGCCAGAAAAAGACTCTTGAGTAAGCGTCGATAGTGTTGATAGCTGGGTTTGGACTTTCTCGCTTTTAGCGTGTATGACTTTACTAATAAAAAATATTGTAATTGACATTAATGGCAGAGGGGCAAGTACAAATAGGCTGAGCTTTACATTTATGCTGAACATATTATACATAACAAATAGAAAAAGCGAAATCATATTAATAGGATACATTGTAGCTGGACCTAAAAACATTCTAACTTTAGTGACATCTTCACTTATTCTTGCCATCATGTCACCTGTATTATTTCTTTTGTAAAAAGCTCTATCTAGGTTTTGGTAATGTTTGAATATTTCATTTTTGATATCAAATTCAATTAATCGTGACATGACGATTATAGTTTGTCTCATAAAAAACATAAAAACCCCCTTCAGTAAGGCAAACAAAATAAGCATCATTCCAAAATACAGTAAGGTAGAAGTCAGTTCTGAAAAATCATAATTACTTGTTTGTGATGATTCTATTGCTTCCTTGGCAGCGTCAAAAGCTTTTCTGGTATAGATGGCTGGATAAAGTGCAAATATATTGGAGGTTACAACAAAAAAAGTGCCGAGAGCAAAACGCCATCGGTATTTTTTATAAAACTTGAATAGATATTTAAGCTCTTTCATAAAATTGAACTTGTTAATTCAAATACACAAATAAAATTGTAGTTTTGCCAACTCAAAATTTATCTTTTTAGAATAATAATAAAGAGGGAGCAAAGTTAATTAACTTTCTGTTTTAAATTAATTAAAATCAAACTCTATGTTGGAAGTAAAGAATGTTAAAGATTCTGGTGAAGATTTTCAAGTAATTGAAAAGATGAGTCAAATGAATCATGAGCAATTGGTATTTTGTAACGATAAAGAAACTGGTTTGAAAGCGATAATTGCTATTCATGATACTTCTTTAGGTCCAGCCTTAGGGGGCACTAGGATGTGGAATTATAATTGTGATAACGATGCTATTATTGATGTCTTAAGACTCTCTCGAGGCATGACATTTAAAGCGGCTATTACAGGTCTGTCTTTGGGCGGAGGAAAAGCTGTAATTATTGGAGATTCTTCTACTCAAAAAACGGAAGCTTTAATGCGTAAGTTTGGTGAGTATGTTAATAGCTTGGGAGGTAAATACATTACTGCTGAAGACGTTGGAATGAGTGCCTCTGATATGGTTCATGTTAAAAAAGAAACGGATTTTGTTACAGGAATTCCAGTAGAAATGGGTGGCGGTGGAGACCCTTCTCCAGTAACTGCATTTGGTGTTTATATGGGAATGAAAGCTGCAGCAAACTACAAATGGAGTTCTGACGATTTAAGTTCTAAAAAAATATTGGTTCAGGGTGTAGGTCATGTAGGAGAGAACCTTGTTAAACACTTAAGTGAAGATGGTGCTGAGGTATTTATTAATGACATCAATAAAGAAAACTTACAGCGTGTTTCCGAACTTTACAATACTCAAATAGTAGAAGGCGAATTGATATATGATTTAGATGTAGATATTTATTCCCCTTGTGCTTTAGGTGCTACAATCAATGATGTTACTATTGATATGTTTAAATGTGAAATTATTGCTGGTGCTGCTAACAATCAACTTCAAGATGAAGATAAGCATGCTAAAAAACTTCAAGAAAAGGGCATCTTATATGCTCCTGATTTTTTGATTAATGCGGGTGGTTTAATTAACGTATATTCTGAGATTAATGGCTATGATAGAGAGAAAGCAATAGCTCAGACTCGCAAAATATATAATACTACACTTGAGATTTTTGCTAAATCAGACGATGAAAAAATAACAACACATCAGGCAGCACTCAGATTAGCAATGGAAAGAATTGCCCAAGCCAAAAATTAGAGAGGTTAATAAAAATAGTCTATGCTTAATCGACGTCATTTAAGAATTCGTGTTTTACAGTTTGTTTATTCTTGGAAAAAATCAAACGATAGCGATATCGTTATTCTAGAAAAACAATTTTTAAAGTCTCTAAAAAAAGTAGAAGAACTTTATTTACTTCTTTTGATGTATATCCTAGAAGTAAGAGACTTTGCAGAAAACTATTCAGAAAGTTCAAAGAATAAACAATTGCCCTCGGACAATGATTTGAACCCCAATACAAAGTTCATCAATAATTTATTTCTTCAAAAGCTTAGAGACGATTCAGCTTTAATAAGCAAAGCGGGACAATCTAAATTATCTTTTGCAGATCAGCAGAATATGGTCAAGTCGATTTATTTTAAAATGACAGAATCAGAATTGTATAAAGAATACATGAATGGAAAAACGGTTGACTTTGATTCAGATAAGAAATTTATTGTTAAGCTTTTTAGTAAAGAACTTATAGAAATTGAAGTCTTTCAAGACTTCCTTAGTGAACAAGATATTTTTTGGGATGATGACTTTCCATTTATCTGTAGTATGGTAATAAAGACTATAAAGGATTCTACATCAAATAAAATAGAACTGTTCGAATTATTTAAAGATACTGACGAGAAAGATTTTGCACTTAATCTTTTACGTCAATCCATTATACATGCTGAAGACTTTTCTGAACTAATTTCTTCAAAAACCAAAAATTGGGATTTAGAAAGGGTTGCTCAGATGGATTTGATTTTGATGCAGATGGCATTAGCTGAATTATTAAAAATGCCTAGTGTTCCTGTAAAAGTTACTATCAATGAATACATTGAATTAGCAAAATATTATAGTACTCCCAATAGCAAGAATTTTGTCAATGGAATACTAGATAGTTTGTTAATAGAATTGAAAAGGGAAGGCGCTATTAAAAAAATGGGTAGAGGCCTTATTGAATAATTACTATTTTTGTTACCAACTAATTATAATTTTAACATGTACAGAATTTTTATAATATCAATTTCAGTTTTGCTTTTTGCTTGTGGAGATGTAGCAAAAGAAGTGGGAGATAATTCAACTCCTCCTGTTAAGAAAGAAGAAATAAAGCCGTCACTTTCATCCAACCTTGTGATGAATGATAATACTGCTGAATCTTCAAATAGTAAGTCGCCTATGCCAGATTTTAAATTTGAAAAAGAACTTCATGACTTTGGTCAACTTATTGATGGAGAAAAAGTATCCTACTCTTTTAAATTCACCAATTCTGGTAATGCCCCTCTTATTATCTCTAGTGCTAAAGGTTCTTGTGGTTGTACAGTTCCTAATTGGCCTAAAGACCCTATAGCTCCGGGTGAATCAGGTACAATTGATGTGACTTTTAATAGTTCAGGAAGAAGTGGAAAACAAAAGAAAGCTGTAACTTTAACAGCAAATACGAACCCAAACAGAAAAGTGATAAACATCACCTCTGAAGTAATATCTAATTAAATGAATTTAACTACAATATTTTTACAAGCCGAAGCTGGAGGTAATCCACTCATTTTCTTTGTTTTAGTTTTTGGTGTATTTTGGTTTTTTATGATAAGACCACAAGTGAAAAAGCAAAAACAAGAACGTAAGTTCAGAGAAGAAATTAAAAAAGGTGATAAGGTGATAACATCTGGAGGCTTACACGGTAAGGTGGTTGAGGTAGCTGATAAGATCGTTAAAATTGATGTCGCAAAAGACATTGTTTTAAAAATTGATAAATCATGTATATCTGCTGAATTATCAACAGTGAAAGAATAATTTCTAATAGGGCTTCGGCCCTTTTTTTATGTTGAGCAAACTTACACTTCTATTCAATAAACTAATTGTTGTGTTAAGAATTGAGAGAAAGCAACTGCCTATTTTCTTATTTCTATTAGCACTATCTACACTATTTTGGGTGCTTACTGTTCTGTCAAAAGATTATACTACAACAGTACATTATGAGGCTGTTTTTGTTGACTTACCTGATGATAAATTAGTTATTGAAAATAAAGAAGTTGACCTTCATCTTCAAGTCATTGCTCCTGGATTTACTATTCTTGCTCATCGATTAAGTTTTAGAAATGATTTGCCATTGTCTGTTTCTACTTTTATTCCCAAAAAGATTGGTGAAAAATGGAATTATTATTGGTTAGGTAAACAATCAATTTCACAACTTCAAGAAGTATTGCCGACAAATATGCAATTACTTCACGTACAGCCTAATAGAATTGATTTAATGCTAGATGAGAAAGCCGAACGGGTTATACCCGTACAAATTAAATCAGAGTTGTCTTTTAAAGATTTATTTCGATTGAAAGAGTCTATCACTTTAGACCCTCAAACTATTGTTATTTCTGGTCCTAAGGCTGTTGTTGAGGTATTCGATGCTATTGGAACTAAAACGCTTAAAATAAATGATATAGATTCTGATTATTCAGGCAAAATAGAAATAGAACCTCTCAATCACTCAGAAATTAATTATTCTCTAAATTCAGTAAATTGGGATATTAAAGTGGAACAGTTTACAGAGGGGGAATTAAAGCTACCTCTTTCAGTTAATAATGTGCCAAAAGGGTATGAAATCAAGTTATTTCCTGATGAGGTAACTGTTAACTATTTAGTTTCATTAGATCAATTTGAGTTAGTAAAAACAAATATGTTTGCTACTAATGTTAATTTTGATGGAGAATATAAAAGGCTACCTATTGAATTAGTCAGTCAAGCTGATTTTGTAGAGAATGTTCGTATATCACCATCTAAGGTTGAATATTTTCTAATTAAGAAATAATATGAAAAAGGTAGGCTTAACAGGAAATATTGGCAGTGGTAAGACTACAATTGCAAGACTATTTGAAGTTCTTGGTATAGCTGTTTTTAATGCTGATGTGGAGGCTAAAAGACTGATGACTACGGATTCAGTATTAAAAGATAATTTAATATCTGAATTTGGCAAAGAAGTGTTTATCGACAACCAATTGAACCGTAAATATTTAGCAGACTTAGCTTTTAACAACGATTTAATTTTGAAAAAGCTAAACGCACTAGTACATCCTGTTGTTCAAAATGCTTTTGAAAAATGGTCAGATGAACAAATAAGTCCTTATATAATAAAAGAAGCTGCTATATTGTTTGAAAGCAATACACATCAATCTTTAGATGCAATAATCTGTGTAAGTTGTCCTGAGGATATTAGGGTAGAACGCTTGTTAAAAAGGGACAGTGTATCAAAAGAGCAGATAAAACAAAGAATGAGTAATCAATGGCAAGAAGAGAAGAAGATTTCCATGTCAGATTTTATAATCGTAAACGATAATTCTTGCTTAGTTATACCTCAGGTGTTAAGAATTCATGACGCTTTAAAGTAGGTCCTCAGTCTTTCCTAAACCCACTCTAATAATATCAATTACACCCTTAGAATAATCAACGACTGTAGATGGGATTAATGAACCTATTCCCGCATCGATGACAATATCTACTTTATTGCTATAGCGTTCGTGTATTAACTCTGGATCTGTACTGTACTCCATTATAGTGTCTTCATCGTGAACGGAAGTAGATAAAATAGGATTTCCAATTTCATTGACCAGAATTTGTGGTATGTTGTGATTTGGTATTCTAATACCAACGGTTTTCTTTTTAGTTTTAAATAGTTTTGGAATACTACCATTAGCTTTTAGAATAAAGGTGTAAGGACCTGGCAAAACCCTTTTCATACTTTTATATACATTTCTACTGATAGGTAGTGTATAATCAGATAATTGACTTAAATCCGAACATATAAATGAGAAGTTTTGTTTTTTTAAATCTACATTTTTGATTTTTGCGATTCGTTCAACAGCTTTTTGCTGAAATATATCACAACCTATTCCATAAATTGTATCCGTAGGATAAATAATAATACCACCGTCTTTAAGACATTCTATAACTTGAGAAATTCCTCTAGGATTTGGGTTGTCTGGATGTATTTGTATGAGCATCTTTATTGATTATTGGCATAATCGTCTAAAAACTTCTTTAAGCCTATAGCAGTTAATTCATGAGGTATTAAGCCTTTGATTGCCGAAAGGGGGGCAGTCACTACGTGAGTACCAATCTTTGCACATTCTTCAATGTGTTGTTTGTTTCTTATTGATGCGGCTAATACCTTAGTTGAATAATTTTGTCGTTCAAACATATTTACAATGTTACTCACTATTTGTATTCCATCCTCTCCATTATCATCAAGTCTGCCAATAAATGGTGACACATAAGTAGCACCTGCTTGAGCGGCAATCAGTGCTTGACCAACAGAAAAAACTAGTGTACAATTGGTTTTTATTCCTTTGTCACTAAAATAACGAATAGCTTTCACGCCATTTTCAATCATTGGTATTTTAACAACTATTTGAGGATCTAGAAGAGCTAACTCTTGACCTTCTTTTACCATACCTTCAAAATCTGTAGAAATAACCTCTGCACTGACATCTCCATCCACAATTTGACAGATGGTTTTGTAATGTTGAAGAATATTGTTCTTTCCTTTTATGCCCTCTCTAGCCATTAGACTAGGGTTTGTAGTCACACCATCTAGAATACCTAGTGATTGCGCTTCTCTGATGTCGTTTAAATTTGCTGTGTCGATGAAGAATCTCATATTGAAAAGGTATTATTCAATAAAGATAATAAAAAAAGGGCAAGCTACTTACATCACACCGCTCAACCACTTACCCTTGCTACCTTCCGGTCCTGGGGGAGTTCAGCAGGAGCTGGTTGTGTAAGACTTGCCCGGTGCAAATATATACTAATTGCATTCTTTTCCGATTACTTTAGCCTAAAAAAATAGGACAAAAAAATAATTATATTTGTATGCAATCCTTAAATCAAAATAATGAAAGATTATATCCTAAAAAACGGTTTAATACTTGGCTCCATAAGTATAGTTTTACTATTAACATCATATACTCTTGGAGTTGATTTTTTTCTCAATGATACATGGTCTATCATCAAAGGGCTGACTCCTTATGTGATTTTAATTTTTTTAGTTATCAATTATAAAAAATGGGTAGGTGGTTTTCTTTCTTTTAAAGAAACTTTTACGGTTACTTTAGGTATTTCGGTAGCAGGAGCTTTTTTCACTACATTTTTTTCTATCATCTTGTTTAATTTTATTGATCCAGATTTTGCTGTTTTGTTAAAAGAATTCACGATTGAAAAATTAGTTGTTCAGCTAGAACAACTTCCTGAGAGCAATGCTATGTATAGTGTGATGGAGTCATTAATAGAGCAAACACAAGAAGAGGACATATATTCAATTTCTAATCAAGCAACAGCCTTTTTTTATAGTTTCTTTTTTCATATTATCATAGCCGCTATAATTGCGGCATTTGTTAAAAAAGATAAACCCATAGAAATTTCAGAATAAATATGAATATATCCATTGTAGTACCTTCTTTTAATGAATCTGAATCTCTTCCTGAACTGTGTTCTTGGATAGATAAAGTAATGCAAGAAAACTCTTTTTCCTATGAAATTGTAATTGCTGATGACGGTAGTACTGATAATTCTTGGGAAGTAATTCAACAATTATCAAAAACAAACTCTTGTATTAAGGGGATTAAATTTAGAAGAAATTATGGCAAATCAGCAGCTTTGAATATTGCTTTTGCTAAAGTTCAAGGTGATGTAGTGATTACAATGGATGCTGATTTACAAGATAGTCCTGAAGAAATACCAGAGTTGTATCGTTTGATTAAAGAAGATGTTTGGGATTTGGTTTCTGGTTGGAAAAAGAAACGTTATGACCCCATCACTAAAACGGTACCTACTAAACTATATAATTGGGCTGCCCGCAAAGCTTCGGGCATTTACTTGCACGATTTTAATTGTGGTTTAAAATCATATCGAAAAGATGTGGTGAAGAACATTGAGCTATATGGTGAAATGCACCGTTATATCCCGATGTTAGCTAAAAGAGCAGGTTTTCCAAAAATCACCGAAAAGGTCGTTGAGCATCAAGCCAGAAAGTATGGTGTTACAAAATTTGGTTTAGAGCGTTTTATCAATGGCTTTTTAGACTTGATGACCGTCACTTTTGTTTCCCGTTTTGGTAAAAAACCAATGCACTTTTTTGGCGTGTTAGGTACCTTAATGTTTGTTCTAGGATTTATTTTATTTACTTATATAGGAGGGCAAAAGCTATACTTCATGTATGTTGATGTTAAAGCTACCAATATTGCCGATATGAGTGGATTTTATATCGCTTTAACTTCTATGGTAATGGGATTGCAGTTATTCTTAGCAGGTTTTGTTGGAGAGATGATTTCTAGAAATGCTCACGATAGAAATCAGTACCACGTCGAAGACGAGATATAACTTAAATCAACCGTGCTAAACTCATTAGAGAGTCAGTGGAATAGTACTGGTCCGACTGACCTATAAATACAGCAAACATATTAGCATTTTGAGCAAATTCCATATCGCTAATAGAATCACCTACCATAATACTTTTTTTAAAGTCTATTTTTGGAAAATCATTACGTGCAGCTAAAGCCATACCAATATTCGGTTTTCTCATTGGAGAGTTTTCTTCTGCTAATTGCGGTGCATAATAGGTAGCATCAATTTTACCCCCTTTCTTTTTTACTTCCTCTATTAAATGAGTGTGTACCGTTTGCAAGTCTTTTTCGGTCATCAGTCCCTTGCTTATCCCTTGTTGATTGGTAACAATAACAATCTTATGAAATCGGTTAGAAAACAGTTTTATAGCATCTAATACTTGTGGAAGAAATTCAAATTCTTTTACAGATTTGACATAGTCGTTTTCTAACTTTCTATTTATTACACCATCCCTATCTAGAAAAAGTGTCCAACTGTTATCAATATTAGGAAGGTTTAACGACATAATAATACTATGAGAATAATTCTTTTTCGACCAATTCACATATAGCGTGTCCTAGCATAAGATGACATTCTTGAATTCGTGGTGTATCGTTAGAAGGAATATTTATGATTAAATCGCAGTGGTTATTCATTTCACCACCTTTTTTGCCTGTAAATCCTATGGTTATGAGACCTTGTTTTTTAGCCTGTTCCAATGCTTTAGTCACATTTTTTGAATTTCCCGATGTTGACATACCTATTAGTATGTCTCCGTCTTTGCCAATTCCTTTAATTAGTCTAGAGTATACTTCGTCAAATGAAAAATCGTTAGCTACTGCAGTCATAAAAGAAGTGTCTGTATGTAGCGCTTCAGCGTGTAATGGGGCTCTGTTTAAATAATATCTTCCAGAAAATTCTGCTGCTAAATGTTGTGCGTCGGCAGCACTTCCTCCATTACCGCAAAACAATAATTTTTTTTCAGTTTTAAAGGCTTTTATTATTAAATCAGCAATCTCTACAATTTGCTTAATGAGAGTTTCATTTTTAAGTAGCTCTTTCTTAATTTTAAGAGAATCTTTAATATTCTTTTTTATAAGGTCTTGCTTATTCATTTTGGTTTTTTATTTGTTCAGACTTAATAATGAAAGTAAATTTTTAGTGAATATTGACCAACTGTATTGGGTCTTTATTTCTTTTATGTTTTCAATCATTTCTTTTGAATCCTTATTATCAAAGAACTTCAATATGGCATTTTTTATTTCATGTGGGTTAGGGTTAACTACATATCCTACTTTACCATCTGGACACATTTCTTTTAGTCCACCAACATTTGTAACCACCATAGGTTTGTTAAAGTGATATGCTATTTGAGTAACTCCACTTTGTGTAGCAGATTTATAGGGTTGAACAACTAAATCACAAGCGTTAAAATATAAATGTACTTCAGAGTCGGGGATAAATTTATCTGCTTGTATGATGTCTTTTTCTAGTTTATATTTTTTAATTAACTCCAGATAAGGTGTTTTGTCTGAGTAATATTCTCCAGCGATAATTAGTTTGATCTTCTTTTCTCTTAGTTCTTGAGATGAATATGCTTCTAATAGTAAGTCCAGTCCTTTATAATCTCTTATTAACCCAAAAAATAAAATGTATCGGTAAGATGAATCTAAATTTAAGGACTCTAGACTTTTTTCTCTTGTTTCAATTTTGCCGAAGTTGTCATAAATTGGATGAGGAGAAACGACTTTAGGTTTATTTTTTTCAAAGGTTTTTAAATCTTTTGAAACTTTTTCCGTCATTGATAAAAAGCCATCTACACCTTTCGTAAAAAACGAGGTTAGAGCTTTGTCACCAATACGTTTTTCGTGAGGTATGATGTTATGAGCTATGCATAGAACCTTTGTACTCTTTCTTTTAAGTAGTTTTGTTATAGTACCCAGAGAAGCTCCCATAAATGGTAGCCAAAATGGTACAATGACAACATCATATTTCTCTTTTCTTAAGCTCAGCCCTTGAAATATCCAGTTTATTGGGCTTATGGCGTTTACAGTTCTAATAATGTTGAGATTTTTGGGTTTTTCTTCAGAAGAAAATTGTGTTTTACCAGGAAATAAAAAATCTGGATACTGTAATTTAAAAGTATGTATAGTAATCTGATGCCCTTCTGAAATGAGTTCTTTAGCTAGACGCTCATTGAATGCGGCAATTCCGCCTCTGTAGGGATGTGCTGTACCAATGATTGCAATCTTCATTTAGCTTTTTATTTTTTTAATTTTTAAACCTAAATAACCATATACTATTGTCATTAATGGGCTAATTAGATTAAAGAAGCAGTAAGGTAGGTAGGCTAATGTGGCAACTCCTAAGACAGCTGATTGTGTTGCACCACATGTGTTCCAAGGAATAAGTACAGAAGTTACAGTGCCACTATCTTCAAGTGTTCTGCTTAAGTTTTCAGGTGCTAAACCTTTCTTTTTATAGGTGTCGGCATACATTCTTCCTGGAACAACAATACTCAAATATTGGTCACTTGCCGTAAGGTTGAAAAATATACAAGTACAGGCTGTAGTTGCTATTACTGATCCAGTACTCTCAGCATATTGAATGATTGACTGGCTTATTTTTTTAAGCGCTCCTGTGGCTTCCATCGCACCTCCGAAACACATAGCACATATGATAAGCCATATAGTATTTAACATTCCATACATTCCTCCTGAAGAAAGTAAATCATTCATCATTGCATTTGATGTGGTTATGTTCGTTTCTCCTCCCATTGCATTTATTACCGCTACATAGCTTGCTTGTAAAAAATTAGTGTCAATCTCTGATAGTTTTACAACTAGATCGGCTTGAAAAATCACAGCAAATAAACCTCCTAGTAATGTACCTGCTAGTAAAGAGGGTAGGGCGGGTACTTTTTTTATAATCAGGGCTAGTACTATTATGGGTACTAGAAATAACCAAGGACTAACATTAAAACTGTTATCAATTGCAGATAATAAACTTTTGATGTCGGTTGTGTTTTGGGTACTATCAAAAGTTAAACCAATAACTAAAAATAAAATTAGTGATATCAAAAAGCTAGGAACCGTAGTGTACATCATGTATCTGATATGAGTAAATAAATCTGTGCCAGCCATAGCAGGGGCTAAATTTGTTGTATCTGATAGAGGGGATAATTTGTCACCAAAATATGCTCCTGATATAATTGCACCTACAACTAATCCTTCAGAAATTTGTAGAGCTTCTCCTATTCCTAAAAGAGCTATACCAACAGTTGCAATGGTAGACCATGAACTTCCTGATGCAAGGGAAACAATAGCACATATAATACATGCTGCTACAAGAAATATTTTAGGATTCAAGATTTGTAACCCATAGTAAATCATAGTAGGAACAATACCACTTATGAGCCAAGTTCCAGCCAAAGAACCTATTAATAGAAGTATGATTATAGCAGGAGTTGTTGAAGCAATACTTTTACTAATTCCATCTAAAATACTTTTCCAACTGCTGCCATTTTTGATTCCCATTAGGGCTGCAAATGCGGCAGACAGCAATAGTGCTAATTGGTTCGCTCCTCCCAAACTATCGTCTCCGTATAAGTAAACGTTAAAAGATAATAAGGCAATTAAAAATAGAATGGGAAGAAAAGCACTAAAAAAAGATTGTTTCATAAGGGGAAATTATTTCTGTAAATATAATAATCCTAAAGCATGAAACAACAATTGCTCTTAGTCTTCTTTAAGAATGCTTGTTTTGATTAAGCATTCTTTTATTCTATGAAATGTTCTTTCTATATCATTGTCTAAACCAATTGACATACGGATCATACCCTCTGAAATTCCCATTTCCTCTTGTTCTTCTTCAGGTATTTCTGAAGATGTACTAGCGCCAGGCGCAGAGAATAGTGTTTTGTAGAAGCCTAAACTTACTGCCAAATAGCCAATATTTTCATTTTGCATCTCTTCCATTACCTTATAGGCATTCTCCATAGAACCAACGTCTAGAACTAACATTCCTCCAAATCCAAATTCAGTATTCATACTGCTCTTCATGAGTTCATGTTGAGGATGGCTTTCAAGGCCAGGGTAATGAACTTTTAAGCCTATTTCTTTTAACTTAATGGCTAGAAAATGAGCATTTTTACTGTGTTGTTTTATTCGTATAGGTAGAGTGCGCAAATTTTTAAGAATCCCATTTGCTCTTATAGCATCCATCGTTGGTCCGAATAGCATTGCAGCGCCTTCATTAACGTCTATAAGTTCACCCACAAACTCTTTGTTAGAGCATATAACCCCTCCTAATGTATCACTTGCACCATTGATGAATTTAGTAAGTGAGTGTATCACGATGTCAGCACCTAACTCGTTAGGGGAAAAGATAAGCGGAGTAAAAGTGTTGTCCACCACTAGTTTTATATTGTTTTTGTGAGCTAGTTCGGCTAATTTTTTAATATCAGAAATTTCTAAAAGGGGGTTGCTCATAGTTTCACAATACAAAATCTTAGTATTGGAGCAAATAGCAGACTCAACAGATTCTAAATTAGTTGTATCAACAAAAGAAGTTTTAATATTTAGTCTTGGTAAGAAGTTTTTCATAAAAGCATATGAGCCACCATATATGGTTCGACTACTTACGATATGATCACCGCTTTTACACAGTTGCATGATAGTGCTACTGATAGAGCCCATTCCAGAAGCGGAAACATGTGCAGCCTCTGTATTCTCCATATTAGAAATTGCTTCAGCAAGGTATCCAGTACTAGGGTTCATGTGCCTAGAATATAAATAGCAGCCTTCACGTTCACCGCCAAAAACCATTTCCATAGTTTTTCCGGCCATATATGTAAATGTTGAAGAATCTGCAATAGAAGGATTTACGCCTCCATATTCACCAAAATATTGAATATCTTGAATGCTATCTGCTGGTTTGTGTTTTTTCATGTTTATTGTTGTTAGTTATATTTTCCACCAAGGTTTTTTATCTTGTGTTTGGTCTTCTGTATAGTAACCATATCCATAAGTATTACCATATCCGTACCCATATCCATAGGAAGTTTTGTCAATAGAAATATCATTAATAATCAAATTCATATTGACCACATCATTTTCAATAACAGTTTCGTTAAAATTATAGAGCATATCTTTTGTTGTAAAATTCTGCCTTACTACATAAATGTTTACATCACAATGCTTCATTAAGATTAGTCCATCTGTTACCAATCCAATAGGAGGGGTATCAATGATAATATGTTGGTATGTTTTCTTTAATTCCTCGATAAAGCTTTTCATCTTTTCTAGGCTTAATAACTCAGAAGGATTGGGCGGTATTGGTCCTGAAAGGATGATATCTAAGTTTTCAAAATTAGTTTTTTGAATGACTTCCTCTTTGGTGTTTTGATTACTAAGATAGGAGCTTAAACCTCTGTCATTTGATAGGTTGAAGTCGTTAAATATCTTAGGTTTTCTCATATCAGCACCTATAAGAATAGTCTTTCCTCCAGTTATACTAAATATAGAAGCTAAATTCATGGCAACAAAGGTTTTTCCTTCACCACCAACACTTGAAGTTATACCAATAACTTTTTCTTTTTTATCTGAAGCTAAGTATTGAATATTTGTTCTTATCGATCTAAATGACTCAGCAATACCAGACTTAGGACTGTTAGCATTTACTAAGTTATAACCACTATCATTATGCATAATTTTTCCGAGTAAAGGAATGGAAGTAATTTGATCAATATCTTTTTTATCAAGAATCTTGTTGTTAAACAAAAAGAATATGCTTATTGCAAATGTTGGCAGAAATATACCAAGCAGGATTGATAACACATAAGTTAGTGTCGTATTGGGTTTGATTGGTAATTTTGACTCTAACCTTGGTGAATCAATTATTTTATGGTCAGAAATATTACTTGCTTTAGTTATGGACGCTTCAGCTCTTTTTTCTAGTAAGTAGTTGTAAATGTTTTCGTTAAGATTAAACTTTCTTTGAATGTTTAAAAGTATTCTTTCATTCTGTGGTAGTTCTCCAATAAGTCCTTCAATTTCAACGATTCTTGAGTTTATATCTTTTAGAGAAAGTTCTGAGCTACTAATGATATTTTCAATATTCTCGATTAATTTTTCTTTAGTACTTAATATTTGTTTTTGAATAGATATGACGAGAGGGTGTTCTTGTTTAGAGTTTACGCTTACTAGGTCTAGTTGTGAGTATAATTTAGTTAAATCAGCTAAAAGGGTGCTAAGAAGAGGGTCTTCAATTCCCATTGTTGATGGTGCAACTATATTTTCAACATTATTGTTTTTAATTAAGTATTCTTGAAGAGAGATATAATATTTGTTGTTTAATTCAAGAATAGCTTTCTCTTGCTCGAGTTTTTCGACTTGGTAAAAGGCACCATATTCTTTTTGTGATAATTCAATTTTCGGATTATTTTCTTTGAAATTTTCTAGGCTACTTTCAACATCGGACAAAGAGTCAGAAATTGAAGCTAATTGCTCATTTATAAATTGAATAGTGTTAGATGTGATTTGATTTTTTTCATCAAGACCAGCAGCGAGGTATAATTCAGTGAATTTATTTAAGAAGTCATTGATTTTGATAGGGTTTGAGCCTTCTAGTGATATTTTTAATATAGAAGCATCTTTTTCTATTTCTAAAACTTCTAAGTTTTTGAGATAATTTTTAGTTAAGTCATTGTAACTTGAAACAATAAAGTAATAGTTTGTCCAATTCTCTTCTTTGAATAGAGTTAGATCATTTTTTGATATTTTAAAACTGAAGAAGTCAGTTGTTATTTTCTCATCAAATTTATGTGTGTTTTCGTAATCAAAATCAAACTCCTTATTAGAAATGTACGTTTCAGTGCTAAGGTCAAATAATTTGAAATTATTGAAGTCGGTTGATAAAATAAATTCGTCTTCAGAAACTAATTTTATGTAGAACTTTTGATTTATGGTCTGAGGATTAATTTCATCTATTACAACCTTAAATGGTGTTTTTTTGTAAATATCATCTGATTTTAAATTACCAGAGTGATAATATGATATTCTAAAGTTTAACCTTTCTAGGGTTTTTTTGGTCAATGAAAAAGATTCTAAAATTCCAATTTCATTTTTTATATTTTTTTGTCCACCAAACAAATCTAACCCTTCAAAAACATCATCTGAACCTAAGCTTGCATTACTTTCTTCTTTGATTAATAATGTAGTAGATGATTTATAGATTTTAGTTGAATACCTATTGTATATGAATCCTATGAGAAGAAAAATAATAACTGAAAATATGATTTGCTTCCAGAAAATTAGATATCTATCGATAAAAATTTTAAGGTCTATTTTTTCTTCTTGATTATTATGTTGCGAATTGTTCATGAACAATTTTGTTAAGGATTTAGAATACTAAAAACAATATTAGCAATAAGAGCTATACTTGAAATAGCAGAAATATAAATTTGTGCGTTAGAGCTTCTTAATCGCACATTTCTTAATGGTTCTACATAGATTACATCATCAGATTTTAAAACGAAATTTTGTGAGTATAACGTTTCTATTTCTGTTAAATCGATGTATAAAATTTTGTTGTCTCTAATGAGTTTTATTTTCTTCCGATTTGCATAATCCGATAAGTCACCAGAAAGTCCTAGTGCTTCTAGAATAGTAATGTTGTCTTTATAAACGGTGTAAGTTCCTGGACGATTCACTTCACCAAGTACTGTGATTTCAAAATTTATATGCTTAACAATTACGGTAGAGTTAATCAAAAAATCGTTAGCTCTTGTTTGAATCTTACTTTTTGCTTCTTCGACCGTTAATCCTTCAATAGGTATCTTACCTAGTGTAGGGATTTCGATATCTCCTTTGCTATCTATTGTAAAGCCATTAAGGAAAAGATTAGCTGACGTCGTTTGACTATTATTGGCATTATTTTCAACATTGAAAATATCAAAGGACTCTTCTTGTATGCCAATGATTTTCACGTGCAAAATATCACCTTCTTGCAATTGGTGTTTTGGATAGTTAGCAGTTGTGATTTTTGTATCCTTATCCAAATCCTTGTCTAGCAGTACAATTTTATTCATCGATGAACAAGACACTAAAAACATTGATACTATTGATATGTATAAAGAAAATTTCATAATAAATCTTGTTATTTCGTATTACAAAAGTACTAAAGATTTATCAGATAACTATATAACGAATGTAATGGAAGTCCCATTACATTGTAATAACAACCCTCTATTGATTTAATTCCTATTTTCCCTATCCAATCTTGAATACCATAAGCGCCTGCTTTATCACTAGGGTTGAAGTTGTTTATGTAATAGTCAATTTCGTTTTCAGAAATAGTCTTAAACGTTACTTTAGTTAATTCAGAAAAACTATGTTTTTGGTTTTTATGGTAAACACAAACTCCAGTAATTACTTCGTGCGAAGAATTAGATAATTTATTAAGCATCTTTTTTGCTTCTTCTTCATCCTTAGGTTTGTTTAGTACTTTGTTATTGTGTATTACCACAGTATCAGCAGTAATTAATATTTCATTTTCCTTTGGTTTAAACGCTGAAGCTTTTTTAATAGCCAGGTATTCGGCTATATCATGAGTGTCCATTTCAGATGGAAAGTCTTCTTCTGTAGGCTTTGTTTTAACTTCAAAAGAAATGCCTAAATCAGATAACAACTCCTGTCTTCTTGGTGATTGAGAGGCTAAAATTACAGTTTTTGTTTCAAGATTTTTTAACATGTTTTTTTTAAAACAATAGAGTAAAGACTAACATTGAAAGTGTTCCAGTAAGCATAATTAATTTTATCATTTGGCTAAGATGATGATATCCTCCCTTATCATTTAGTTTGAATAATTTGATAAAAAAGTATAGGAATGGTATTTCAACAGCTAATATGACATATACAGCTGCAATATAAGCCTCGTATGTAATCTGAATTGCCGTAACAGCTCCAATAATTAATATGAGAAGTGCACTAATAAATCTAATACTATTTTTTGCTGATTTCTCTGAAACTATCGCAAATGTAGTGTAGCCCATTTTTCTGTCACCATCGGTATCTTCAAAATCTTTAACAATTTCTCTTATGAAAGTTGTGAAAAATGCAAAAATGGCATAGCCGCAAATAATATAAAATGCATTCTCACTATTTGCCATAGGCTTTGGTATAATTTCGTACAACGGCACTATTAAAATGACAAGAGCTGCTAATAAACTGATTAATAGATTTCCACTTAAATAAGCTCTTTTAAAGTGAGTGGAATAAAACCATAATGCACTAGAACAAAACAGGTTTATAAATCCCAGATTAAATATGCCTACTCGCCAACCAAGAAAAAAACCTAAAAACACACCAATACCACTTAATACAAAGTGCCATAGAATGGCTTCACGTCTTTTAATCGTGTTATCAATAATAACTTTTCTTTTGTTTAGCCTATCAACTTGAGTGTCAAAATAGTCGTTTATGATGTATCCAGCAGCAGCAATAAAAACGGTTGATAGCACTAGGTAAAAAAACTGTAAGTCGTTCAGGCTATTGCTTTCTGTTATTGGAATGATAAGCGCATAGCGAATGAGGTATTGGCTAATAGCAATTATGAATAGGTTTTTAATCCTTATTAGTCTGAAAAAATCGATTAGTTTGACCATTTCCCTTGTACTTTAAGTGTTTGTTCTATTACATCTCTTACACAACCTTGACCACCATTTTTATGTGAAATATAGTCGGCAATAGCTTTTATTTCTGGAACAGCATCTTGTGGACAAGACGCTAAACCCACTTCTTTCATTACTTCCCAGTCGTTGATATCATCACCCATATATAAAATAGAATTAGCATCTAATTGATGGATATGTATTAAATCGCTAAGAGCATCTTTTTTATCCTCGCAGGCTAAATATACATCATGAATTTTAAGATGTTTAAATCGTTCAATGAGTCCTTGGCTTTTGCCACCGGAAATGATAGCGATTAAATATCCTTTTTTTAGAGCCTCTCTAATTGCCATTCCATCTTTCACACTCATACTCCTCATCTGTTCTCCAGAAGGGTGAAGTAACACCTTGCCATCTGTAAGAACACCATCTACATCAAAAATAAATGCTTTTATGTGATTTAACTTTTCTTTATAATTCATTTCCGTTTTTTAATACTTTCTGTTAGCAGTTTATATATTTTTTCTTTTTCAATATTGCTTTCTAATAGTTTTATGTGTTTTTCTATTGTCTCAGAATCTCCTCTTTTAGCTGGTCCTGTTTGAGCCATCGACGGTGATGTTTTTTGAATTTTTTTAGCTGTTTCAAAAATTAAAGGTTGCAATATATCAAAAGGGATGTCTTCTTCTTGGCATATTTCTTCAGAAAGTTGATAAAGTAAGTTGCTAAAGTTACAGCTTATAACTGCAGCTAGGTGCAAACGTTGCCTTTGATCACTATTTAATTTAACAACTTTGCTAGATATCGATTGAGCTAGTACTGTTAGTGATTGCATTAGTTCGGTATTCGATGCTTCTATGCAGATTGGGATTGAGTTAAATTTTATTTCTATGTTTTTATTGAAAGTTTGTAACGGATAAAACACACCAATCTCTTCACCGTTAAGTATTGACATTGGTTTTGTCCCAGAAGTATGGACTTTTGGAAAATCAATATGTTTTTCAATATTGTGTATACAATCGTCGTTTACTGCAATGATAGCTAAGTCTGAAGAAATTATACTTTCTAAGTCTGTTGTATAAGGAACATTTATTCGATTGGAAAGTTCATAAGCAGATTTTTCTGTCCTACTATAAACTTGAATAATTTCGTGTCCAGAATCCTTTAAAGTACGACAAAGATGTGTTGCTAAATTACCTGCACCTATCATTGTTATTTTTGTCATACTGAATTATATGTATTTGATATTATATCACCACAAAATTAAGTAATTTTGTACTTCCAAATTTAAACCTTTATGTTAGATAAGTTTATCTCCTTTTTATTTTCCATGCGACTGATGGCTATTTTGATACTTTTATTCTTCGTAGCAATCGGATATGCCACCTTTATAGAAAACGATTTCGGCACTCAAACCGCTAAAGCACTTGTATATAATACCACTTGGTTCGAAATTATAATGGTACTACTTAGTATAAATATGATTGCTAACATCAATCGATATAAGCTATGGCGAAAAGAAAAATGGCCGGTATTACTTTTTCACATTTCATTTATTTTCATTGTTATTGGCGCGGGTATTACTAGATATGTAAGCTACGAAGGTATGATGTCGATTCGTGAAGGTGAACAATCAAATTTGATTGTTTCAGATCGCACTTTTTTACAGATAAAAGTACATGATAATGCCTATCAATTTAATTACGATAAGCCATTGTTATTGCACAATTATGAAGGTCCATTAGAATTTTTAAAGTCTAATGATTTTAGTCAAAACGTTAAGTTTTTGGAGAATGATATTTCTATAGATTATATCGACTTTATTCCCAACGCAGTAGATACCCTCATTGTAGGAGAGGGTGTTCCTACACTTACCATCGTATTAGCAGGTGCTAATGGAAGAGAAACATATTATCTGCAAGAGGGTAGGGCCAAACGCTATTTAGGGCTTAACTTTTCGTTCGGAACTCCTCTTCCAGGTCACGTAAACTTTTTTTATCAAGACGATGAGTTGATGGTTCAGCTTCCATCAGATGGGCAGTTTATGCGCATGGCAGACCAGTTTCAAGGAATGGTGCAGAAAGATAGTATACAGCCCCTAATGTTACGTTCCTTGTATATGGTTGATGGTCAAAATTTTGTCATTCCTATTCTAAATGAAAAGGCTACTCTTTCACATTATGCTGGAGTCAATCCTGAGGGTCAAGAAATGGAAGACTTGTTGAAAGTTAAAGTGAGTAGTAATGGTGAAGAACAACTGGTTGAGCTGTTTGGCGATAAAGGTTTTGTAAGTAATAGAAATCAGTTTCAATTAGGGGGGCTAAATTTTTCGCTTTCATATGGTTCTAAATACTATCAAACCCCTTTCTTTATTCGTCTTAATGACTTTCAATTGGAAAGATATCCAGGTTCAAATAGCCCAGCTTCATTTGCAAGTGAAGTTACTTTGATTGATGGAGAAGAAACGAATCATCGTGTCTTTATGAATAATGTGCTAGATCATAAGGGCTATCGCTTTTTTCAATCCTCATATGACCAAGATGAATTGGGCACAGTACTTTCTGTTAATCATGACTTTTGGGGTACTTGGGTTAGCTATTTGGGTTATCTTCTAATGACCATAGGAATGATAGCTACTATTTTTTCTAAAAACACACGATTTGCTTCTTTAAGAAAGAAACTAGATGATTTGAGACTTAAAAGAACGCTTACTGTATTGCTTTTCTTTTCCCTTTCATCGTCCATTCTTGCTCAATCGTCATCATCAGTAGATTCATTAGTACAAGCCAATGCTATAGAAGTGATACATGCTAATGACTTTGGCAGATTAGTGGTTCAAGATGATGGTGGCCGATTAAAACCGTTCAGTACAACATCTTCTGAAGTTTTGAGAAAAGTTAGCCGTAAAAGTGATTACAATGGATTAAATCCTAATCAAGTGGTATTGGGTATGCTTCAAAATCCTTACTTATGGCAGTTGGCTCCTATGATAAAAGTCAATAACGAAGAACTCAGAGCTAATTTAGGTATTGAAAATAAATACACTTCTTTCTTGTCTTTCTTTAGTGATGAGGCTAGATATATACTTACCAATGAGGTAGAAGTAGCCTATGCTAAAAAACCCGCTGAGAGAAGTAAATACGATAAAGAGGTTATGGCTGTTGATGAGAGAGTAAACGTATGTTATATGGTTTACAATGGCTCATTTATGCGATTTTTTCCTATTCCAGAAGACCCCAATAATAAGTGGATATCGCCTTCTATGAATCAAGGTTTACTCATGGGTGGAGATTCATTATTTGTCAATAATATCTTACCTATATACTACAAAAGTTTACAACAAGCAATTGCAGATGGGGACTATCAAGTGCCAAATAATACCCTGACCGCCATAAAGAATTATCAGTTGAAGTTTGGTTCAGAGGTTTACCCCTCTGATATGAAAATAAATACAGAGGTTTTTTATAATGAATTTAGAGTATTTAATCGATTATCATACTACTATGCTATTGTTGGTTTGATAATGATTTTATTACTTATCCAACAAATTTTAAAGGAAAGAAAATGGCGAAATGTAATTATTAAAATTGCTTTTGTTTTAATTGGTATTGGATTTGTTGCCCATACAGTAGGTTTGATGGGGCGTTGGTTTATATCTGGTCATGCACCTTGGAGTAATGCCTATGAAAGTGTTATATACATTGCATGGGCTACTGTTTTAGCAGGTTTTATTTTTTCTAGAAAAAGCCTAATGACGGTTGCAGCTACGGCTATATTATCCTCATTACTTTTAATGGTAGCAGCACTTAATTGGTTAGATCCTGAAATCACTAACTTGGTGCCTGTATTGGATTCGTATTGGCTTATTATTCACGTAGCTATCATCACAGCTAGTTATGGTTTTCTTGCTTTGGGTGCATTGCTCGGATTCCTTAATTTGATTTTAATGATAATTCAGAATAAGAATAATAGAAAAAGAATTGGAGATAGTCTGAAAGAATTGACATTTATCAATGAGTTGAGTATTACGACAGGATTGTTTATGCTATCTGTAGGAACATTTTTAGGAGGTATATGGGCTAATGAATCTTGGGGAAGGTATTGGGGTTGGGACCCCAAAGAAACTTGGGCATTGGCTAGTATGCTAATTTATATTTTTGTCTTGCACATGCGTTTTATTCCTAAGATTAAAGGAATCTTCGCTTTTAACCTTGCCTCCTTAGTTGCCTACAGTTCAATAATTATGACTTATTTTGGGGTGAATTTTTATCTTTCTGGTTTACACTCTTATGCAAAAGGTGACCCGATGCCCATTCCTTCATTTGTGTATTATTCTATTGTAATAGTAACAATTGTTGCTGTTTTAGCTAAATGGAGACAAAGACAATTAAGAAATTAATAAAATACCAAAGCGTATTTCTACTAACTGTTTTTTTGAGTTGTATGAATAGTTACAATACATCAGAAAGTCAATCTTTTTATGATTTTAAACTTAAAACCATAGATGGTGTTGAGTTCGATATGTCAAGTTTGAAGGGTAAAAAAATACTAGTAGTTAATGTGGCGTCAAAGTGTGGTTTAACACCTCAATATAAGCAGTTGGAAGCGTTGTATCAAGAGAATAAAGAACAGAATTTTGAAGTTTTAGCATTCCCATCTTCTGATTTTGCTAACCAAGAGTATAGTGACAATGAAAAGATATCTTCTTTTTGTCAAAAAAATTATGGTGTAACTTTTACTATTTTTGAAAAAGTATCGGTAAAGGGAAAACATAAACATCCCTTTTATCAATGGTTGACAGAAAAAAATAAAAATGGGAAGAAAAATGTATCGGTTTTGTGGAACTTTCAAAAGTTTACTATCGATGAAAATGGATATTGGGTAGATTATTTTTTACCAACTACCAGTCCCAAATCAAAGAAAATTGTAAAATGGATAAACAGTTAGATATATTAGCTTTTGGTGCGCATCCTGATGATGTAGAGCTAGGCTGTGGTGGTACTATAGCAAAGCAAATCTCTTTAGGAAGTAGGATAGGTATTGTAGACCTTACACGAGGAGAGCTAGGAACTCGAGGTAGTGCTGAAATTAGAGATAAAGAAGCTGCTATAGCGGCTCAAATTCTTGGTGTTGAAATCCGACATAACATGAATTTTAGGGATGGTTTTTTTCAAAACGATGAAATACATCAATTAGAGATAGTCAAAATAATTCGTGAGTATCGTCCTAGAATTGTTTTGGCTAATGCTGTCAGCGACAGACATCCAGATCATAAGAAAGGTTCTGATTTAGTTTCAACAGCTTGTTTTTTAGCAGGATTATCTAAGATTGATACAGGACAAGAGGCTTGGCGGCCTGAGGTAGTTTATCATTATATCCAATTTGAAGAAATAGAGCCTAACTTTGTGGTAGATATTAGTGATTTTATGACACAAAAAATGGAGGCTGTTAAAGCCTTTAGTTCACAATTTTTTGACGCTAATTCCGATGAGCCTGAAACTATAATTTCCAGTCAAGGGTTTTTAGATAGCGTACGCTATCGAGCATCCAATTTAGGGCGATTGTCTAGAATGGAGTATGCAGAAGGTTTTACAACTGAAAAACTAGTAGCTGTTGATAGTTTAGATACACTCAGATAATTTTATTCTTTTATTGATTTTATCAAATATTCCTTTCCGTCATACGACTGTAATTTAATGATATAAATGCCGTCATTATAATCAGATAAATCAATTTCAAAATAATCTATACTCATGTCAGTCTTTCCTTTCTTTATTTCTTTACCATCTATAGTATATATAGTGTAGTAATATGAATTAAGAGAAGGTAGAGATACTCTCAAATTACCATTTGTAGGTATAGGATATGCTTTAAGATAATTAAAACCTTTAGTTTCAATTGCAGAAGTGTTGTAACAGGCTTTTATATCAAATTCAGCTGCTGACGCCCATGGACCGCCATTGACCTCTGATAAAGCAACTATCTTTATATACCTTCCTACTTTGGGGTTTTGAAAAATAATTGTTTGAGGTGCAGCTGTATTTTCAAATTCGACTATTGTATCAGGCTCTCCATAATCCAATAAATCGTTGCTAAAATAGATCTCCATATCCTTAATCCTACCATTTTCACCATCTTGTCTTGTTTTATAAGTGAACTCATAAATTTTAAATTCATTATTAAAATCAATTTCTAATTGATGAGGGTAAGGTGTATTGCCAGTACTCCATTGAGTGTGCCAAATTGTACTTGTATTGCCGTCAAAAGCCATACTTGCATAACCTGGATAATTGCTTTCTTCACTATCGAAATACACTAAGTCCCAATTTTCTTTGGGTACAATAGCAGGGTTGTCACAATTTTCTATTGAAGGACATTCTTTAGCATAAATCATATCTTCTATGGTTTTAGAATAGGTTGTTCCATCTTTTGTGACGCTTAGGGTGACAGTATAATTTCCAACCTCTCCCAAGATCACCATTGGATTTCTTATATTTTCATTTTCAATATAAATAGGCTCAGGTTCGATTGTCCACTGCCAGCTACAGTTTTCATGATTTAAAATAGAATGATCTTCCAATTGTATAGTGTCGAAAACACAATCAATTATCGGTCGATTGACCCAAGGTTGAATGATAGGCAAAAAATCAATTTCGTCTAAATCATTTTCCCATACACCTGATGTTCCAGCAACTCTTATTTTACTATCTCTAAAAAATGGAAGAGCATGGTTTGGGTCTGTGCCTACAGGGAAATCAGTGCCATAAATTGACCATTCACTTTCTCCATGTCTTCGAATATAGCAATTAGCGTTTTCACTATTGATGTTTGAGGTAAATAAGTAGACGATATCATTACCTGATCCGTCAGGTTGGACAACTAAAGACTTCGAATAGGGGTTTAGGTTTTCTGTCCAATCTGTCCAATTGTCTCCTCCATCTGTTGATTTAAAAATTTTGCCTAAATCTGCTGACCATATTCCATTTTGCAAACAAGCGTAAATTGTGTTTGGGTCATTGGGAGAAATATCAAAATGTAGCTTTCCTTTCCAAAAGCTATCTCCATTTTCTCCGTTAGTTAAACTAGGTTTAGCTATCCAGGTATAACCGCCATCTTCTGATTTATGTAATCCTTGATTGACAACGTCAGCATAAATCACATTGGGATCACTATATGAAATTTGTAGATATCTAACCCTTTGCCCAAAGTTGTGTAGAAGCTCAAATGATTGCCCCATATCGTTACTTTTCCAAAAGCTATTTCCTTCACCCAAAAATATTACTTCATAATAATTGGTATGGAATACCATATTTCCTCTTCTACCACCATACTCATCCATATTAGGATACTTGTTAAAAGGAAATCGACCTTCAGGAGAGGACTCCGCTGAGCTTGGAAGTATCCAACCAGGACCTAAGTCGTTGAAGGCTACATGCCTACTTTTCCCTTTCATAAGCCAACCTGTAGGAGATTCAGCACCGCCCATTCTCAATGCTTTAGGTTGATAAAAATCAGCAATTGCAGTATTACCATTATGATATCGACCACCAACAACGATATCTTCATTCCATCCTTGATCAAAACCCCACATATCTGAACCAACTAAGTTTTTGTTTTTGGAGTATGCATTATTGGTATTAGTGAAATTATCTGTTGAATAGGTAAAGCCACCGTCGGTTGCTAACCATGCTTCGTTGTTTTCGAGTAATATCATGTATTGGGCATCTGGATGTATAGAGAAATCACCTCCATATCCGCCTATGATAAAGAAACTTTCACCACCATTTGTTGATTTGTATAAACTTGACGTTCCTGCAAATATTACGTCAGCATCATCTGGTGATACTTCAAAAACTAGATCATAAAACCCTTGCCAATTTTCTAGGGGAAAATCATCAGTTTGCCCAGTGGCAAGGACTTCCCAACTATCCATAGCTAAGTTTCCTTTGTAGAGTAGGGGTGTGTCATTACTACTTAAGAGTAGAGCAAAAATACTTTCGGAATCATCTGGGCTTACTGCTAACAATGCACCTGATTCATCTGCAATATTGCTCGGAAAAGAAGAGACAGTAGAAAAACTAGCCCCACCATTATTAGATTTAATAAGTTTAAAATCTCCGTTAACGGTAGTTATAGCAAATACTATAGATGCATCATTACTTTTAAAATGTACATCATAAGATTGATATTCCCATGGGTTTGACCAATTAAGCCCTTCATCAGTAGAATAAAAAATGCCATTTGAGCCTGCTGCAATTATTTTGTCTGAATTGGATTCATCAATAATAATTTTGTCAGAATAGAATAAGCCGTCAGAAACAAGTAGTGTATTCCAGTTTTCTCCTCCGTCATTGGTTTTATGAAGTTGTGCACCTGCGGCTACATATACGGTTTGTTCGTTTTGTGGATCTATAGCTAAGGCTGTAATCCCACCGTTAAAACTATAATCTTTTGCCAACATTACCCAACTGTCTCCCTTGTCTGTTGATTTGTTGACAAAGCCAGTTTCAGTACCACAATAAAGAATGGAGTCATTGCTTTTTGATACATCGAATGAATATACATTTACTTGCCACGGACAACTAGAAGGTAACATTTCGCCTCCACTTTCATTAAGAAAAAAAGTTTCTTTGGGTCCTAAAAATGACCATTCATTTTCTGAAGATATGCTTTGTTGAGTAGCAGGAGGTGGGGTGTTTATTTGTGAGACTATTTCCCCATTAACTCGTACATAGGGTTTGATATTCCTAACCCATATTTTATAATAGCGTTCAATCGCTTTGAATTCAGTACTAGGATTTTTTTTCCATTCATTATATTTTTTTTGTATCTCGAGGAAGTTTGGATTTTCATCATATAACATTTTTCCCCATGCAGGGTAAGAGTTGTCGAATGAGGGCTTATATGACGGAATATTTCCTTTAATAAAATCGTGTGAGTTAAATTTGTCTTGTGCTGTAAGTTGCAATGAAAAAAACAAGCAATATATAATGGTGGTAAGTAATCGCATAATTATTTTATTTAGAGATGTTTTTTCGTTTTAATCTTAGTGAATTCCCAATAACAATAACATCAGAAAAGGCCATAAATAAAGCACCCCACATAGGATTTAAAAATCCTAGTGCTGCAATAGGTATTGCAACAATGTTATAGGAAAATGCCCAAAACAAATTTTGTTTAATAGTTTTAAGAGTGTGTTTACTGATTTTATATGCTAAGGTTATTTGTTTTAAGTTCTCAGTATTAAGTAGAACAATTTGTGCAGACTCTATAGCTACTTCTGTACTTCCTCCTAAGGATATTCCTACATGTGCTTTTGCTAGTGCTGGTGCATCATTAATTCCATCTCCAATCATAGCTGTAAGACCTTGCTTATTAAGATGGTCGATCTTTTCAAGTTTCTCGTGAGGTAAGTGTTCGCCATAAACGTTATAAATGCCGATGGCGTTGCCAACGGATTTACATTTTTCAATTTTATCACCACTTAACATGGTGGTTGATAAACCTTCTTTGTTAAGTTCTAAAATGGTCTCTTTAAGGTTTTCTTTTATTTCATCGGAGCAATTTATCCCTGCCAAAAATCCATTGTTCTTAAATAAGAAGAGTTGTTGTTTTCCTTCTTTGTGATTAACAAAATGAGCTGAACCTAATTTGTATAAATCTCCTTTCCACTTTGCTTGTATCCCTTGTCCTTTTATTTCTTTTATTTCTTCCAACTCTAACACTATGGCTTCGTTTTCAAGCTCTTTAATGATGGATTTTGCAATAGGGTGCGAAGAATGCAGTTCTAAAGAATAGAGTAAATTAACCACCTCTTTTCGTTGTTTATCTTCACAATCAATACTGTCTATCTTAAAGTTACCTGTAGTAAGAGTGCCTGTTTTATCAAAGACGATGTTTTTTACTTTCGCAAACTCTTCTAGGGTATTACCCCCTTTAATTAGGATTCCATTTTTGGCAGCTCTTCCTAAGCCAACCATTACGGCAGTAGGAGTTGCTAAGCCCATTGCACAAGGACAGGAAATTACCAATACAGCAATCGATCGCATAATTGCTTGAGATAGGCTGATGTCAAAGACTAAATAGCTTAATGTAAATGTTAGTATGGCTATCAATAGCACAACAGGAACAAATATTGAACTGACCTTGTCGCCAAGTCGTTGAATGTTAGGTTTATTGCTTTGGGCTTTTTTAATAAGTTTGATGATGTGTGATAGAACAGTATCTTCACCTACTTTTTTCGCTATCATCTTAATATTACCATTTAAAAGAATTGTGCCGCCAACTACATCTTCATTACTTTTTTTTAAAATGGAATGACTTTCTCCAGTCATCATGGATTCATCAAAATATCCTTCCCCAGAAATAATAGTACCATCAGTGGGCACTTTATCTCCTGAGTTAACAAGTAAGATATCTTCTTTGACTATGTTTTTAAAAGATACAGTTTCAATAGTGCCATCTGTTTTTTCTCTTTTAGCCTCAAGGTTTTGTATTGAGCTTAAATCTTTTATGGCTGAAGTGGTTTGTTTGACCGAACGATGTTCTAAAACATTTCCGAGCAGAACTAAGGTGATAATGGTGGCGGTCGTTTCAAAAAATAGATATTGGTGTGCCTCGATTGTTCCCCAAAAAATAAGAGTACCAGAAATACTATAAAAAAATGCTGCTGTTGTCCCCATCATAATAAGAACATCCATATTTGGAACGCCAATTTTTAAAGAGTTCCAAGCACTTCTGCCAAAATAATAACAGCCTACAATATATACAGGTAGGGCCAGAAAAAACTGTAGAATAGGGTTTTGAAGAATATGATTTTCATTTATAAACATATGACTAAATAGGGGTATAGTCAATATTAAACAAAAGGCGAATAACTTTTCTACTATACTCTTTTCTTCTATGACATCTTTTTTTGCTTTAAAGCCAATGGATTCAATTTCTTTGATGACATAATCTACATTTGTATTTTCACTTAAATAATGAGCTTCTGAATTTGAAAAATCAACATTTACTTCTTTTATACCTTGTTTCGATAAATGTTTCTCAATTCCTTTAGCGCAATTGGCACAGGTCATGCCTGAAATATTTAGACTCTGATATTTATTAGCATTAGTCATGGTTTTTCAAAGGTAGTTTTTTTGTAAAAAAAAGGGCTCTTATTTTTCTAAATTTATATATTTGCCGTCCCAATGGTGGTTGTAGCTCAGTTGGTTAGAGCATCGGTTTGTGGTACCGAGGGTCGTGGGTTCGAATCCCATCATCCACCCAAAGTAAAAGGTCTTGCGTTTGCAAGACCTTTTTTTGTTTTATTATGTGGGGTTTGTCTACCTTGTGTAGCTCATTAGCAATCGCTTAAATTGAGCTGGTTTTTGTGAACCTGGGAAACTTTTAATTTTTTCAAGTTCGGTATCTAGTAATACTGTTGAGGGCCAATAGTATCCGCCATTATATGGTTCAACTAATTCAGCAAATAAGTTATGTCTCCATGTAGATTTAGGATCTTTTTCGATACTAGCATCATTGACATAATCAATTCCTTTGAAAGTTATGGTGTCTTTGCTTTTACCATCTAGCATTACCGCATAATAATTATTATTAATTAATTTAATAATCTCACTATCTTGTAATGTGGTTTCTTTCATTTCTTTGCAAAAAGGGCAGCCCTTTTTTGTAAATAATAAAATCACTTTTCGTGGCGATTCTTTCATCTTCGCATCAAGTTCATCGAGAGATAACCATTCAATAGATGAATAAGCGTTACTTGATTTAATGATTTGTTTAAGGTTGGTTTCTTTTTTTACTTTTTTGCCTTCATTTTCGTTACAAGAAACGACTGCAAATGGTAAAGTGAAAACCATTAAAGTGAAAAAGAATTGTTTCATTATTTATTTTTTAAGATAATTATTTGCATTGGCAATCCAAGGTGTTGGACCTCCAGCTACATAGCCTGTTTTTCCTAAAGAAGTAATTTGAGTTTTTCCGTCTGCTATTCCAACATTGAACATGTGTAGTGTTGGATAACCTCTTACTTTAAAGAATTGCTGAAGCTCTCGATTTTGTTTTTTAATTTCTTCAGTTTGTGGTGTTCTTCTTGGGTAATCAAGTTCAAGAAGTATAACGTTTTCATCAGCCCATTTTTTAAAAGCAGGTGTTACAAAAACTTCTTTTTTTAATCTAATACACCAACCACACCAATCGCTTCCAGTGAAATTTGCAAGAATAGGCTTGCCAGTTTTCATAGATAGCTCAGCAGCTTTATCAAAGTTTAGCAACCAACCATCATTCTCTTGTGAATAAAGCGTTAGTGAGCTGATCAAAAGGGTACAAACAATAAGTATATTTTTCATTTCATTTATTTTTTTAGTGAACGCCATGCATCCATTTTTTAAGTATTGGTGATATTATAAACGATAAAATAGCCATTCCTATTGCCACAACCCCAACTTGAGTGAAAACAGAGGTGTAGCTTAGAAGAGATTGAACACCTTCAACACTAGATTCTGTGAAGCCACCAGCAAAGCCTGTAACTTTCTCAATCATTGTTGTCATAAATCCAGGTTCAGGGGCTGTGCCTGATTCTGTAGAGGTGGTTAACTTAGCAATTGCACCAGAAATATAATGTGCATATGAGGATGATAGGAAGTAAACACCCATCATAAATGCTGTCATACTTTTTGGTGATAGTTCTGTTACTTTAGAAAGTCCAATAGGGGAAATAAACAACTCTCCAGTAGTTAATAGTAAATAACCAATCATTAAGAACATAAAAGGGGTACGACCATCAGCATCCATAAATTGAGCACTCATAGCAAATACAATAAAACCTAGGCCTAACTGTAATATACCTAAGGCAAATTTGATAGGTGTGATAGGGTTCCTTTGTGTTTTCGAAAGATACACCCACATCAAAGAAAATGGAATAGCAAGGAAAATAATATAACCAGGGTTAATAGCATTGGTTTGTGAAGCGTTTAGCAGTGTTAGGTTTACATTACGTTCAGCAAAAAGGGTAATAGCTGTACCTGCTAATTCAAAGAATGACCAGAATACCGTAATAAGTAAGGTTAGTACAAGCACACTTACCAATCTAAAAACTTCCATTCTTGAAAGTTCCATCATCTTTTTAATGATAATTCCAAGGATTACTATACCTAAAACGGTTAGTAAAGAAGAGTGAAGCTGAAACCCTTCAAGTACTTCAAGGGCATTATTCTTGACTAAGAAAGCAGAAATAGGAACCATTAATAAAGCTACCACATAAAAGAAGTGATCTGTTCTTAATCCATACATTTTCTTTTCTTTATATTCTTCGGGTTGTTCACCATTATCACCGAATACTCCAGAGTTCATACCTCTCATGAAGACAAATAATCCAGCTAGCATACCTACACCAGCGGCACCAAAACCAACGTGCCATCCAAATTCGTAACCTAACCAACCACACACTAGAGGTGCTAAGAATGCACCAGCATTAATTCCCATATAGAATATTGTGAAACCAGAATCTCTTCTAGAGTCTCCCTCAGGATATAGTCTTCCTACCATTGTTGAAATGTTAGGTTTAAAGAATCCGTTTCCTACAATCAATAACGCTAAAGCAGCGTAGAAGAAGAAGTTATTTACGGCAGTAACATTCATTCCTAAAACGTCAGATTCGAAGTAAAAAGCCATAAAAAAGTGTCCTAAGGCCATTAAGATACCTCCCAGCATAATAGATTTTTTAAATCCAATAAACTTATCTGCAATCATTCCGCCAAGTACAGGGGTTGCATATACTAATGAACCATATGCTGCAAAAATTCCAAAAGACATTTCTTCTCTATATGCTTCATCGGTGATATACATGAAGAATTCATTTACCATATAAAGGGTTAGTAATGCTCGCATTCCATAGTATGAAAAACGTTCCCATAATTCGGCAAAAAAGAGATAAAATAATCCTTTAGGGTGCCCTAGCATTTCTTGATTTTGTTGACTCATTAGTTCTTATTTTTTAATTAAAAAATTGACTTCGAATATAGCAATAAAATGTTTTTATAAGTTGTCTTCAATGAAATTCGTCATTTTATGATAAAGATGGAGTCGAGTATTTCCACCATAGATACCATGATTTTTATCTGGATAGACGAATAAATCGAATTGTTTGTTAGCTTTTACTAGAGCGGAGACCATTTCATAGGTGTTTTGAACGTGAACATTGTCATCTGCTGTTCCATGTATGAGTAAATAACTTCCTTTTAAACTATCAACATGATTGATGGGGGAGTTGTCGTCATAGCCTGAAGCATTCTCTTGGGGTGTTCGCATATACCTTTCAGTATAAATGTTGTCATAGTACCTCCAATTTGTTACTGGTGCAACTGCTATTGCCATTTTGAAAACATCAGCTCCTTTTGTAATTGCTAAGGATGACATATAGCCTCCATAGCTCCAGCCTTGAATACCAATTCTATTGCCATCAACGTAGTCCAGACTAGCCAAGTATTTATTAGCTTCTATCTGGTCAATTGTTTCGTATTTGCCTAATTGCTGATAGGTCATTTTTTTAAATTCAGCCCCTCTACCACCTGTTCCTCTATTATCTACACAAACGACTATATAGCCTTTTTGAGCAAGATGCTGATACCAAAAATAATTGAACCAACCCCACGAGTTTAGCACTTGCTGTGAGCCTGGACCGCCATACAAAAACATAAAAACAGGATATTGCTTGGTTTCGTCAAAGTCAGATGGTTTTATCATCCAGCCATTGAGGCTGACATCTTCAGAAGTAGTAAATGAGAAGAATTCTTTTTTGGATAGGTCAAATTCTGACATTGTAGAGGATAGTTCAGTATTATCTTCTAAAACTCTAATTTGTTTACCTGTGTTGCTATGTAAGCTAATGTAAGGCGGTGTGTCTGCAGTAGAGTAGGTGTTAGAGTAGTATTTCATTCCATTACTGAACGTACTGCTATGAGTTCCTAAATTTGTTGATAGTTTAGTTTTGTTACTTCCATCTAAGTTAATACAATATAGACTTCTATTAATGGCTCCATCTTCATTTGAAGTATAAAATACCTTGTTTCCATCGCTATTCATGCCGTGGTATTTTGTTACTTCCCAATCGCCTGATGTAATTTGCTGCATATTGCCATCTTGAAGATTAACCAAGTATAGGTGGTTAAAACCGCTTTTTTCTGAAGACCAAACTAGACTTTTTTGGTTATCGGTAAAAGTGGTGTTGTCATGAATGTCAATGTAATAGGGGTCTTTTTCAGAGAACAATACTTCACTTGTTTTATCTGAAGTATTGTACAAAATGAAATCCAATGTGTTTTGATGTCTATTCATTGCTATTACATAAAGCAAACCTTCTTTCTTAGTCCAATTCATTCTTGGCAGGTATTCGTAGTCTTTATCCAAAGCAATCTTAGTCGTATTTTTATCTTCAAGGTTGTAAAGATGAATACTTATTTTTGAATTGTCTTCACCAGCTTTAGGGTATTTGAATTCGTATTGACTAGGGTAAAGTTCATTTTTAAACATATCCATTGAAAACTCTTTTACTTCACTTTCATCGAATTTATAAAAGGCAATTTGTTTTCCGTCAGGTGACCAAAAGAAAGCTTGTACTAAACCAAACTCTTCTTCATAAACCCAATCCGTTGCTCCGTTAATGATGCGATTGAATTCTCCGTCATTAGTTATTTTAATAGTATTTCCATTGGACAAGTTTTTTACAAACAGATTATTGGCATTCACATATGCTACTTTATCTCCTGAAGGTGAAAAGTCAGCGTACATAACCATATCGTCGCATAATTTTTCTAATTTCTTGGTTCTGATATCGTAGGTATAGTAAATGGATTTGGAACTGTAACGGTAGATGCTTTGAGTTTCAGTTGCAAATAGAATTTTCTTTTCATCATTGGAGAATGTATATTTACTAATGTCTATGTCTAAGTTTTTTGAACTTACAAGCATTCGTACTTTCTGACCTGAACGGAAACTATATTTGTTGATTTCAGTATTATCCTCTTTCTTGTCTAGTTTGCTATAATAATTTCCGTCTTGCATGGAGTTAAAGCCACTAACCGATTTAGGATAGAAGTCGTAGGTTTTCCAGATATTTTCAAGGGTAATTTTCTTTTTTTGAGCAAATAATGCTAGAGGAAATAGTAATAGATAAATCAGATATATTTTTCTCATGAGAGTTTTATGTTTATAGAATGGCGAATTTACTTAATTTTGCCAAAATGTTGGAAATGGAATTCAAGAAGATAAGTTCGGTTGATTTAGATTTTTTTCATTCTTTTTTAGATGATAAAGGAATCTTTTTAGATGATGAGAGTATTCATGATTACGCACATGATGAAACTGAAGACTTAAAGTATTACCCTGAAATTGTTTTAAAGCCTAGTAGTACAGATGAGGTTTCTAAAATAATGAAGTATTGTAATGAGCAAACTATTCCCGTAACACCTTGTGGTGCTCGAACAGGTTTAAGCGGTGGTTCGTTGCCCGTTTGTGGAGGTGTTGCTATGAGTATGGAACGGTTCAATAATATTATAGAAATTGACGAGCGTAATTTGCAAGCAACCGTTGAGCCAGGTGTTATTAATCAAGTATTTAAAGACGCTGTTCAAGAAAAGGGTTTGTTTTATCCTCCAGATCCAGCAAGTAAAGGAAGTAGCTTCTTAGGTGGTAATCTAGCTGAAAATTCTGGCGGACCCAAAGCTCTTAAGTATGGAGTGACTAAAGACTATGTCTTAAACCTTGAGGTTGTTTTGCCATCAGGAGACATTATATGGACAGGGGCTAACGTTCTTAAAAATTCAACAGGATATAATTTAACCCAACTTATGGTTGGGAGTGAGGGTACACTTGGTGTGATAACCAAAATTGTATTTAAACTTATTCCTCATCCTACTCACGATTTAACACTTTTGGTTCCTTTTCGTTCTGCTGAAAAAGCATGTGAGGCTGTTTCTGCAGTTTTTAGAGCGGGTATAACCCCTTCAGCACTAGAATTTATGGAAAGAGATGCTATTGACTGGACATTAAAATTTACCGAAATGAATGTGCCTATCAATGAAGATATTCAAGCTCATTTGCTAGTAGAGGTAGATGGTAATGATATGGATACGCTTTTCAAAGATTGCGAAAAAATAACTGAAGTTATGGAGCAATACGATTGCGATGAAATCTTATTCGCTGACTCTTCTCAACAAAAAGATCAACTATGGAAAATGAGAAGGGCGGTAGGTGAGGCTGTTAAGAGTAATAGTGTTTATAAAGAAGAAGATACCGTTGTTCCTAGAGCTGAATTACCACAATTATTGAAAGGAGTGAAATCTATTGGTGAAAAACACGGTTTTACTTCTGTTTGCTATGGTCATGCGGGTGATGGTAATTTACATATCAATATTATTAAAGGTGATATGAGTGATGAGGCTTGGAATAATGATTTATCCAAAGGCATAAGAGAAATTTTTGAATTAACAGTTGGTCTTGGCGGAACTATAAGTGGTGAACACGGAATAGGGCTAGTCCAAAAAGGCTATATGGATATTGCCTTTACTGAAGAGAATATAGCCATTCAAAAGGGTATAAAATCTATTTTTGACCCTAAGGGCATTTTGAATCCTAAAAAAGTATTCGTTTAGATTACCTTAGAATAACCTTTCTTACAGATTTACCTTTCTTACCGATTAATTCAACAAGATATAGACCAGAATTTAATCTGCTTATATCAAATCTTTCGTTTAAAATACCATTGGAATATTTTGACACTCTTTCTTCTATTACTCTACTCTGAACATCAATTATTCTTATAGCTTGAATTTCATCATTTAGTGAAGTATGTTGAATGATAAATTCGCCTCTTGTTGGATTTGGGAATAGCATAGTGTTAGACAAGTACTCTTCAATAGAAGCACAATCTACTACTTTAAGAGTTATGGTATCATTAGAATAGCAGCCGTTTTCATCTTGAGCCAAGACCGTAATGATGTTTTCACCCAGTGTAGATGCTGTTCCCATGTAGATTAAACCAGTTACACTATTATTCCAAATGGAATTATCAAAAGTGGGAGATACATTAAAATTGAAGTCAGAATTTTTGCAAATTATTAAAGAATCCATTGACGTTAGAATCTCAACTTGTTGAGGAGTAATAATCGGAACAAAAATTTCGTCAGAAAGTTCGCAACCGTTATTGTCAATTGCTTCAACAGAATAGTCACCGCTAGAACTTATTGATATAGCGTTACTAGTTTCCCCAGTACTCCATGTGTATGAGTCTAGACCTGACAAACATTGTAGAAAAATTGATGAACCTTCACACAAAACTTGATTAGCATTAATTTCGAAAGTTAAAATCGACGGAATATCAATGGTTTCGCTAGCCAAACAACCTAATGAATCGTATGCATTAATGGTGTATTGACCAGTATCGTTAATTGTTAAATTTTGATTCGTTGACTGATTATTCCACTCATATGACACGAAGTTTCCATTTGCTGTGAGTGTTAGGCTATCGTAAGGGCAATTCTCATCAATGGTAATGCTAAGAGTTTCATTACTACCTATTTTAGCTTCTACAGCTAGTCGAGGGCTTGAACAAATTTCTTTGACATTCCAGTTGTAGAAATAGTAATAATAATCTGTTAGCGTTTCATTTCCCCAGTAAGAGCTTGTTATGCTCAATGTGTTGTTGTAGTTATAAGGGAAGTAAAGTGGGACTGCACTACTTGTTCTTTTTAATTGAGGGTTTTCTCCACCAAAATTAGCGATACTGACCTCGTTATCAGTTGCCAATTTATAGTTCATTCCTGGGTTTATTTGAAAGTTTAGTACTATAGTGTGTGGCTCGTTATTTGAAACAGGAATATTTTCAGTGTGCTCCTGTAATATATTGTCATTGTTATCTAACAAAACAATCTTTCTTTCTCCAGCTTGATTGGTGTAAACATCAACAGATTCAAGAATAAAGCTTTCGTAAACACTAAAAACTATTGATCCAACACTAGATGATGAACCGCTATATTCGTTGTTACCTTCGTGTTCCGATGGACCTACATTACCTGAATTAATAACCTCTGAGGTTGACACATAAAATAATGTTGTAGAGTTTAATACTTCAGTAGTATAGTTTTCTCCAGTATAAACTAAGTTTCCATTCGTTTGGCTGTCATACCAATTTATTTCAGCGTTAGGGTTGTTGGCTGATGCTATTAATTCTAGCGAAGTAGGAGTACAACTTTCGTTATTAGAAGCTGATGGCATATCTAAAACATCAATGGTTATAGTTTGACTAATAGTATCTGTACCTAAAGCATTGGTGGCAACCAATTTTACTTCATAGCTTCCGTCGATTTGATATTGATGTGAACTATTATTTTCAGTTGAAGTGCTGTTGTCTCCAAAAAACCATTCTACAGATGTTGAATTGGATGAAGTATTATTAAAAGATACCAGTCCAGA
>JAQWJZ010000037.1 GCA_029248105.1 Flavobacteriales bacterium | reverse complement strand
CTTTCGACAACGCCAAAAAGAAAACCCCTTGAAAATCAAGGGGTTAACTCCGAAATCTGCGGTCTGGACGGGACTCGAACCCGCGACCCCATGCGTGACAGGCATGTATTCTAACCAACTGAACTACCAAACCGTTTCTATAAAAGAACAGCTTCTTGCGAAGCGGTTGCAAATATAAATTGTTTTTTGAATTAGTAACAAAGAATATTTAAAAAAAATCAATGCAGCTTAGCTCGTTTTCTAAGATAAGATAATAAAATAGATTCAAAACCTGAATTTATATCTACTTCCACAAAGTCTATTTTATATTGAATACATTTCAATTTTAAGGCATTTAAAAATTCTTGAGATTCTTGAACAAAATTTTTCTTAACTTCATTAGGAGAAAGCTTGAGCATCTCTCCTGTTTCCATATCAACAAACTTGTAAGGTCTATTCTCATAATCAAATTCTAGCTCTTTAGACTTATCCATAACGTGAAACAATACGACCTCATGTTTGTTAAACTTCAAATGATGTAACGCAGAAAACAATTCCTCATTTTTCTCAGAATTATCAAACATATCACTGAACAAGATAACTAAAGAACGTTGATGAATATTCTCTGCAATCTGATGCAGACCATCAACAAGTCGAGAGCTTTTCATTAATGAAGGCTGATGAAGAACTTTATCTAATTCATGCAAAAGATACTGATGATGCTTGGTGCTAGTCTTTTCGTTTGTATGCAGATTTACTTTATCTGAAAACAAACTCAGTCCAACTGCGTCTCTTTGTCTTTTCAATAAGTTCATGAGGGCTGCTGCACATAAAACCGAGAAATATAACTTATTAGGATTATCCACACTTGGGTTATCCTTATTTGGAAAATACATAGATGAAGATTGGTCAATAATAATCCTACACCTTAGGTTGGTTTCTTCTTCAAATCGTTTTACAAAGAACTTATCTGTACGTGCATACAGTTTCCAATCAATATGTCTAGTACTTTCACCAGAATTGTAAAGACGATGTTCGGCAAATTCCACAGAAAAACCATGAAAAGGACTTTTGTGAAGACCTGTAATAAACCCTTCAACCACTTGATTGGCTAGTAGTTCAAGATTCTCAAACTTTTCTATGTCTTTCCTTTCAATCATAAACAAAAAAAGGGCAAAAAGCCCTTTTTATAAATTATTCTAAAAAATTATAATTGGGCATCTAATTTTTCAGCCAATACGTTTTTAGGCACTGCACCGATTACCTTGTCTACAATCTGACCATTTTTAAAGATTAATAAAGCCGGTATATTACGAATACCGTATTCGGAAGGTACTGCTGAGTTATCATCAACATTTACTTTACCTACTACGGCCTTTCCTTCATAGTCGTTGGCTAACTCATCAACGATAGGACCTACCATTCGACAAGGACCACACCATGTAGCCCAAAAGTCTACTAATACTGGTTTGTCTGAATCTAAAACTGTTTCTTTAAAATTTGCGTCTGTAATTTCTAATGCCATTGTATTATTTTTTTAATTTATTTTAAAAATGTGTACAACAAAATTACACATTTAATTGATTTTAATTTCCAAGAAAGGAATTTGTTTTAACTGTAAAATAAATGCTTCATCTAAGTTAATTTTAAACTTTTTAGAACGTAGAGGGACTTTGTAGCCTTCATCAAAATCAGTCACTATAAATTTTAGATTGTGTTTACCTGGGAATTGTTCTGACAAAGAAATGATAGAATCTATCATATCCTTAGTCAAATCGTCAATAGACACAGAGACATTGACAGATCGTTTAGCTTTCTCTTTTATCTCGGAAAGTAACTCCACATTAACCAACTTCATTTCAAGCTCTCCATTACCCCATTTTCTTTCCTGTACCCTGCATTGAGCATACAAGAACCAACCTTCCGTCATATAGGCTTTATAATCAGGGTAATCGTTACCAAATAAGAAAAAAGTAATATTGTCATGGTAGTCTTCAATCGAAAGTGTACCAAAAGGCTTACCTCCTTTAGTAAAACGGTGTTCTATTTTAGAAACCATACCTGCAATATGTATATCTTTTCCTTTGATACTTTGCAAATCGTGCAGCTCAGAAATATTGAAGTTACAGAAACTTTCCATCTCCAATTTATAATCATCTAAGGGATGACCTGAAATATAAAAACCCACAACTTCCTTTTCTTTATTGAGTAACTCAAGAGAATTCCAAGGTTCAACAACAGGGATACTTGGCTCAAGTAAATTTTCCTCTGAACTTTCACCAAACAATGAAACTTGAGCAGAATCTAAATTCTCTTGATATTTATGACCGTATTTCATTATTTTCTCTAAAAAAATAGTGCCATTACCTTCGTCATAAAAGTAGGTAGAACGTTTGTGTCCAAAACTATCAAAACCTCCAGCATTAACTAGACTTTCAAAAGCACGTTTGTTAGCAGCTCTTAAATCTATACGTTTAGCTAAGTCAAAGACGGATTGGTAATTGCCATTCTCTTGACGTTCATTGACAATGGTTTCCACTGCACCCTCACCTACACCTTTAATTGCTCCTAATCCAAAACGGATTTCACCATTTTTATTTACTGCAAACTTGTAAAAACTTTCATTTACATCAGGACCTAATACCTTTACTCCCATACGTTTACATTCCTCCATATAGAAAGTCACCTTCTTGATGTCATTCATGTTGTGAGTAAGATAGGCAGCCATATATTCGGCAGGATAATGCGCTTTTAAATAGGCGGTTTGAAAGGCTATTAAGGCGTAGCATGTTGAGTGAGACTTGTTGAATGCATAGGCCGCAAAAGCTTCCCAATCACCCCATATCTTCTCAGCTATTTCTGTATCGTGTCCTCTTTCCTTACAACCATCTAAAAATTTAGGTTTTAACTTTTGAAGTAAAGCGAAAATCTTTTTACCCATTGCTTTACGCAAAACATCGGCATCACCTTTAGAAAAACCTGCTAACTCCTGAGAAAGTAACATCACTTGCTCTTGGTAAACTGTAATACCATAAGTATCTGCTAGAATGCCGGACATCTCAGGCAAATCATAAACAATATCTTCTTTGCCATGTTTACGAGCAATGAAGTTAGGAATGTACTCCATAGGTCCGGGTCTGTAAAGAGCATTCATAGCAATTAAATCATCGAATTTATCAGGCTTTAATAGCTTGAGGTTTTTCTGCATCCCAGGTGATTCGAATTGAAAAATACCGTTGGTTTCACCTCTTTGAAAAAGCTGATAGGTAAGCTCATCATCTAAAGGAATTTCGTCTGGATCAATGTCAACATCGTGAATATGCTTGATAATTTTACAACAATCTTTTATGATAGTCAGGTTCTTCAAACCTAAGAAATCCATCTTCAGCATTCCAGCAGATTCAACAACACTATTATCAAATTGGGTGACTAATAAGTCAGCTCCTTTGGCTTTACTGACTGGTACAAATTTGGTAATGTCATCTGGCGTAATGATAACACCACAAGCGTGAACACCAATATTTCTTAATGAACCTTCAAGGATAGTGGCTTGTTGAATGGTTTTGGATTGTAAGTTGTCACCTTCAGCTAGTTCTTTGAAATCTTGAGCCATCTTATACTGCTCAGAATTGAGTTTCTCTTTGAGTTCTTTTTCTTCAAAATTGAATAGTTTATTGAGCTTGATGTCTGGCATCTTTTTGGTAAGCGTATCAGCTTCAGACAGTGGCAAATCCAAAACTCTAGCAGTATCTCTCAAGGAAGACTTGGCGGCCATCGTACCATAAGTTATGATTTGAGCTACTTGATTCTGACCATATTTATTGACTACCCAGTCAATGATTTTACCTCTTCCTTCATCATCAAAATCGATATCAATATCAGGAAGAGAAACTCTGTCAGGATTCAAAAAACGCTCAAATAGTAAGTCATACTTTATAGGATCTACATTGGTAATGCCGACACAGTAAGCTACAGCTGAACCTGCTGCCGAACCCCTTCCTGGTCCAACCGAAACACCCATTTTACGAGCTTGAGAAGTGAAGTCTTGAACAATTAAAAAATAACCTGGGTAGCCTGTTTTTGCTATCGTTTCTAATTCAAAGTCTAGGCGTTCTTTTATTTCTTCTGTTATTTCAGGGTATCTCTTTTTAGCACCTTCGTAAGTCAAATGTCGCAAGTAGGCATTTTCTCCTCTTTTACCATCATCTGCTTCGTCTTCCGGGACTACAAATTCTTCGGGAATATCAAAGGCAGGAAGTAGAACATCACGCTTCAATTGATAGCATTCTACTTTATCAATTATTTCAGTAATATTTATTATCGCTTCGGGAACATCCTTGAACAGGGATTTCATCTCATCTGATGACTTGAAATAATATTGATTGTTTGCAAAACCATATCTAAACCCTCGACCTCGACCGATTGGAGTAGACTGTAATTCTGCATCTTTAACGCACAATAAAATATCGTGTGCATTAGCATCTTCTTCGCTCAGATAATGTGAATTGTTGGCAGCCACTACCTTAACTTGGTGCTTTTTAGCAAACCTTATTAAAGTATCATTAACCCGCTTTTCTTCTTCTAAACCATGACGAACTAACTCAATATAAAAATCGTCTGCAAATTGTTCTTTCCACCATAACAAAGCCTCCTCCGCTTGTTTTTCTCCTACAGACAAAATGAGGTCAGAAATTTCACCTTTCAACCCACCACTTAAGGCAATCAAACCTTCTTTGTATTCACCAACAACCGTCTTGTCAATTCTTGGCACATAGTAAAAGCCATCTACAAAAGCAATAGAACTCATCTTGGCTAGGTTATGATATCCTTGCTTGTTCTTTGCTAAAAACACGACTCCTCTCCCATTGTCTTTGACACTATGATCTTTATGGTCTTTACAAATCGATAATTCGCAACCTACAATGCTTTTCAAGGGTAGCTTCTTTAATTCCGAGTCAATTTCACCCTTATCAACTTTCTTGTTGTACTCCACAACTTCTTGATTAATAGGGTGTTTATGAATGGCATCTACAAAGTGAAATGCACCATATAAATTGGAAGAATCGGTTAGAGCTACAGCAGGCATCTCCATAGATGCAGCTTTGTCCACCATAGCCTTAATCTTTGTGGTAGATTGAAGTACAGAAAACTGAGAATGATTATGAAGATGAGCAAAAGGATATTGGCTTAAATCTACATTATTATCTGTCGATATGGTTTCGGAGGCTGTTTCTGTTTTATACTTTTCACTTTCAGCTTTTAAATTAAGGTGCTTCAAGCCAAGGGTGGCTATAGAATCAGGATTCTTAGTTTGAAAATCTGATAAATAATTGTCTGATTGTTGTAAGTCATTACTAGAATAATGCCCTAGCCTTAAAAGCTCTAAGAAACATCGTGTTGTGGCTTCTACATCGGCAGTGGCATTATGGGCTTCTCCAAAAGTATCATCAAATAAATGACTGTAAAGCTCAGTAAGGTTAGGCAGTTTAAATTTACCACCCCTACCACCAGGAATTTGACACAGGAGAGCCGTCTTTTCGGTACAAGTATCTAAAACAGGCATTGTAGTCCATTCTAAATCTTTTTCGAAACGATGAAACTCACATCCCCAAACGTTAACATCAAAACCTACGTTTTGACCAACAATAAATTTGGCTTGAGATACGGCTTCACTAAAACTGTCCAAAACATCAGACAATTCATGACCTTCATTTGCCGCTAATTTAGTAGAAATACCATGTATTTTTTCAACTTCATAAGGAATATCAAAGCCATCAGGACGAATTAAAAAGTCCTTATGCTCAATTATTTCACCCATTTCATCGTGTAATTGCCATGCAATTTGCACACAACGAGGCCAGTTATCTGTATCCGTCAAAGGTGCTTTCCAGCTTCTAGGCAGTCCAGTAGTTTCAGTATCAAAAATTAGGTACACGTATCTTTGCTTTTTTTATTTATTGTAAAAGTAAAAATTAAGGCAAATAAATCGAGCATTGTTGATAAGTATTAAAATTTAGTTTTTCTTTCTTATTAGAAGAAATAATTGCATATTTGCGCCCCTAATTATTAACCAGATACTACAGAGTTAGTTAAACTGAAACATTATGCCTACAAAAATTAGATTACAAAGACACGGTAGAAAAGCTAAACCAATTTTCAAAATTGTTGTTGCTGATAGTCGTGCAAAAAGAGACGGTAAATTCATTGAGAATTTAGGTCAGTACAATCCAAACACCAACCCTGCATCTATTGAATTAAACTTTGACAGAGCATTGGATTGGGTAATAAAAGGTGCGCAGCCTACAAATACAGCTTTGGCTTTATTAAAGTACAAAGGAGTAATGATGAAAAAACACCTCTTAGGTGGTGTTGCTAAAGGCGCATTTTCTGAGGAAGAAGCAGCTAAAAGATTTGAGGCTTGGTTGTCTGAAAAAGAAGATAAAATCAACGCTAAGAGAGATAATTTATCTAAAGCTGAGCAAGAAACTGCGAAAGCAAGACTTGCTGCTGAAAAAGAAATCAGTGATGCTAGAGCTCAAGAATTAGCAAACGCTAATGCTGCCTTAGCTTCTGAAGCTGAAGCTGTAAGCGAAGAAGCTCCTGCTACTGAAGAAGCTCCTGCTGCTGAAGAGGCACCTGCTACTGAAGAAGCTTCTGCTGCTGAAGAGGCACCTGCTGCTGAAGAAGCTCCTGCTGCTGCTGAAGAAGCTCCTGCTGCTGCTGAAGAAGCTCCTGCTGCTGAAGAGGCACCTGCTACTAAAGAAGCTCCTGCTGCTGAAGAGGCACCTGCTGCTGAAGATAAAGAAGAAAAAACCGCTGAGTAAATTGATTATGAAAAAGGAAGAATGTTTCTTTCTTGGAATAATCAGTAAAAAACACGGTTATAAGGGAGATGTTAATATCAAACTTGATGTTACCCCCTCCGAAAATTTTAAGGAACTAAATCACTTATTCATTGAATTGAATGGTAATTTGGTTCCTTTTTTTATAAGTTCTCTCCGTTTTAAAAATAATGGTTTCATCGTAGTAAAGTTTGAAGATGTAGATAATGATGAAAGCGCAAATGCACTTATCGGCAAATCGACCTATTTGCCTTTAGAGTGCTTACCTCAAGAAGAAAATCCTTTAAAAGCTCTCTTAAATTATACTGCCATAGATGATAAGCATGGTGAATTAGGTAAAATAATAGATATTCAATCCAACAACGGACAAGACTTATTTGTTATAGATTATGATGATAAGGAAATTCTAATTCCTATAACAGAGCATTTTATCAGCCAGATAGATAAGGATAAGAAAATCGTTCATTTGATTACACCTGATGGTCTAATCGACCTATTCCTTTAAATAAGCTTAACAATAATAGCACCACATCTATAGTTTGATAACTATATTTGTATGGTGAAAGTCTTTGTTTTCATATTGTGTTTTCCGCTGATATCTTTTTGTCAATTAGATACTTTTCTGATTAAAGAAATGTATTACAAAGACAATGACACCCTTATACTAGCAGATATTGACGAAGTAGAAATTTTACATTTCAAAAATCGTGAGGATGCTCGGTATTTCAAACGACTTCAATACAAAACCCTCAAGGTCTATCCTTATGCTAAATTGGCTGCAGAACAATTGGACAGCATACAAACTCAATTAGAACTTATCCCCAAAAGAAGAAAACGCAAAGCCTATATCAAAGCTACAGAACAATGGGTCAAAGAAGATTTAGCACCAGAATTAAAAAAATTATCCCGTTGGGAAGGACGCATACTTTCTAAGCTAATTTACAGAGAAACCAATATCAGCACCTATGAGATAGTTAAAGACTTAAAAGGCGGTTTCTATGCCTTCTTTTGGCAAGGTATGGCGAAACTATACGACAACAATCTTAAAACACCCTACCAACCCCAAAATGTTGAAGAAGATAAATGGATAGAATATATCTTAAAAGATGCTAAACAAAAAGGAATTATTGAATGAAACTACCTTACAAACTGAGCCGATAGCTTTTTGTTTCTAGGTCCTTCAGAATAATCGTAAAAGCCTTCACCAGATTTAACTCCTAGTTTCCCAGCTGTTACCATATTAACCAATAATGGACAAGGCGCATATTTGGGATTGCCAAAGCCTTCGTGCATAACCTCCAATATGGATAAGCAAACATCTAATCCGATAAAGTCAGCCAAATGCAAAGGCCCCATAGGATGAGCCATTCCTAGCATCATTACGGTATCTATTTCTTCTACTCCTGCTACTCCTTCGTGCAGTGTAATGATAGCCTCATTAATCATAGGCATTAGAATACGGTTGGCAACAAAACCAGGATAATCGTTTACTTCAACTGGTGACTTACCCAATGACTTAGATACTTCCATAATAGTATTGGTCACTTGATCCGATGTAGCATAACCACGTATAACTTCTACCAATTTCATAACTGGCACAGGATTCATAAAGTGCATACCTATAACCTTATCAGGACGTTGTGTTGCAGATGCAATTTTAGTAATGGATATAGAAGATGTATTTGAACCTAGTATAGTATGCTCATCGCATAGCTCATCCAGTTGAGAGAATATCTTAAGCTTAATATCCATATTCTCGGTAGCTGCTTCTACCACCAAATCCAATCCTTTAACAGCAGAAGATATATCTGTAAACGTTTGTATATTATTCAAGGTATTGATTTTATCGGCTTCTGAAATTTTCTCTTTGGCCACCATTCTATCTAGGTTTTTAGAAATAGTAGCCATAGCTTTTTCTAGAGCAGATTCGGACAAATCTATCAGACGAACACTATAACCACTTTGCGCAAATACATGAGCAATACCATTACCCATTGTTCCAGCACCAATAACTCCAATATGTTTCATAATATCTTGATTTTATTTTGAGCAAAAGTAATAAATACTATTGGCTCTTTTTACGTAATAAGGGCACAAATGAAAAATCACCTAATACCGTTTGTTCTATATCCTTTTCGGACTTTTTAACGATTAAGATCATTTTCTGAGTATCGGCACCACCAACAGGGATTACCATTCTGCCCCCTACCTTCAACTGAGCTACCAAATCTTCAGGAATGAAAGGTGCACCAGCAGTAACGATAATCTTATCAAAAGGAGCAAACTTCTCTAAACCTTTATATCCATCGCCATAGAAAAACATGGCTTGGTAGCCTAGCTTGGGTAAAAAGTCCTTAGTTTTTCGATATAATTCTTTTTGCCTTTCTATGCTAAATACTTGTGCCTTTAGCTCTAATAAAACAGCTGTTTGATAGCCAGAACCAGTTCCAACCTCCAGTACTTTTTCATAAGGCTTAACCTCCAATAATTCAGTCTGATATGCAACAGTATAAGGATGGGAAATAGTTTGCCCAGAACCTATCGGAAAAGCTTTATCCTGATAAGCAAATTCTAGAAAAGCCTTGTCTATAAAAGAGTGTCTAGGAATTTTAGAAATAGCCGTCAATACTTTTTGGTCATTTATCCCTTTTTCTCTCAATACGTCCACCAGTTTGAGACGCAACCCTTGATGTCTAAAATTATCATTCATATCAATAGGTTTCAAAAATAGTATTAAGTCTGTATTAAATTTCTATTTTAGCAGAAATTATATCATTTCTATGCTGAAAATAGGAGTTATTGGCGCAGGTCACTTAGGAAAAATACACCTTAAAATACTTTTGGAGTTGAAAGATACTTATGAAGTGGTTGGGTTTTATGACACCGACAGAGAAAATGCAAAAATAGTTAATCGATCGTTTCGTGTTAAATCCTTTAAATCAATTGAGCAATTGATAGAAGCATCTGACATCATAGACATTGTATCTCCTACTGTTTCTCATTTCGATTGTGCCAGCTTAGCTATAAAGTCAAACAAACATGTCTTCATAGAAAAACCCATTACTCAAACTGTCTTAGAGGCAGAAACACTTATGAAGCTATCCAGAGAAGCAGGTGTTAAAGTACAAGTGGGGCATGTAGAACGTTTTAACTCAGCCTACATATCTGCAAAAGAATTTGTTTCAAAGCCCCTATTTATAGAGTCGCATAGGTTAGCAGAGTTCAACCCACGAGGAACCGATGTGCCAGTGGTTTTGGATTTGATGATTCATGATTTAGACATTATTTTAAAATTGGTCAATTCTCCTGTTAAAAGTGTACAAGCATCAGGCGTTTCAGTAATAAGTGATACTCCAGACATTGCAAATGCTAGAATAGAATTTAATAATGGGTGTGTATGTAACCTTACTGCAAGTAGAATGTCGCTAAAGAATATGCGTAAAACACGTGTTTTTCAAAAAGACGCTTACATATCAATAAATTATCTAGAGAAGAAAACCGAAGTCATTAAACTGAAAAATATAAAACCGTCCGAAGACATTGACCCATTAGCAATAGTCCTAGACTTAGGTAAAGGGAAAAGAAAAAAACAAATCTATTTTGAAAACCCCGAAATAGAAGACAACAATGCCATCAAAGATGAATTCATCAGCTTTGCAAATTCTATCAATGAAGATATTGAGCCTCAAGTATCTATAACAGATGGACTAAGGGCTTTAGAATTAGCCGAATCTATACTTGATAAGATGAAATTAAGCCATCAGTTAATATAAGAGTAATAGTTTTTGAATTAACACGTTAGTAGATATATGAAACCCCTTTGTACATTATTAATCCTTAGCAGTTTATTTAGTTGCGAAGTCTTTAATATTGAAGAAGATATCCCTTCTCTAATAACTATAGAATCAATAGAAGTTGAAGGTAATTATACTTCAAAAATATCCGATGCTTGGGTGTATATTGACAATGAGTTTCAAGGAGTTTATCCTCTTCCGGCTAACTTTCCTGTTCTAAAATCAGGTCAGCAAGACATCATTATTGAAGCAGGAGTTAAAAAGAATGGTATTTCATCAAGTAGAGTAAACTATCCCTATTTTACTTCATATGAACTTTCTACTGAACTATTTGAAAATCAGAACTTGACATTAACCCCTAAAGTAAATTATTCTTTCAACAACTTCCCTTACAATGAGGATTTTGAAGGTGTGGGTACTAGCTTAACTGTTATTTCAGATTCTACAAATCATACTATAGAAAAGATATACGATAGCTCTAATAATAACTTTGGAAACTATTATGCAAAAAGTGTTATCTCTGGAGATATTGGTGAGCTATTCGAATGTAATACTTCTGACTTTGACCTACCCAAAAATCAAGAAGTGTACTTGGAGATGGACTACAAATGTAATTCATCAATCGTTGTAGGGATGTATGCTAATGGAAGTTCAACTGTAAATAAAAACACCATTATTTATTTAAACAAAAAAGACGATTGGAACAAAATATACATATCCTTAACAGAAATTATTGCTAATTTCAGCGATGCCTTAGACTACAAGTTATTTTTTGCCATACCTAGAGATACTTCATTAACTCAAAACGAAATGTTTTTAGATAACATTAAATTAGTTTATGAAGAATAACCTTTTACACACTCTTAAATATATTGGCCTAGATATTCTCAGTGCTTCTCTAGCATGGCTGTTATTTATGTGTTATCGAGTAGTCTATTTAGATAAGTTAGTCATTGAATTCAGATTAGATTATGCTATCAACTTATTAATCATTAGCATCTGCTGGATTGTTTTCTACGCTGTTGTAGGTAATTACAACGATATTTATCGCAAGTCAAGACTTAAGGAAATAACACAGATATTTTTAGTCACTCTTATTGGGGTTACAATCATTTTCTTTGCTGTACTTCTGGACGACTTCATAGTCAACTACAAACAATACTATTCATCATTTATAGCCTTATTCTGTTTTCATTTTATCATAACTTCTTCATTTAGATTTCTTCTAACCACACGTACAGCATTCAGAATTCATAATAAGATTATTGGTTTTAACACACTCATTATAGGTAGTAACGAAAAAGCCAGAATTCTTTTTAATGATTTGGAAAATGAAGAAAAGTCAAGTGGTCATATCCTTTTAGGTTATCTTAATGTAGATGATAAGAGAACTCATTTGTTAAAAGAACACCTTCCTCATCTTGGTAATTTTGAAAGTGCTAAAAAAATAATAAAGGAAAAGGAAGTCGAAGATATAATAATAGCTATTGAATCTTCAGAGCACGATAAAATAGAACGCATCTTAAATGAACTAGAAAATACCGATGTATATGTCAAAATTATTCCTGATATGTATGATATCCTTTCTGGAAGCGTAAAGATGAACTCTATACTTGGAACGCCATTAATAGAAATAAAGCATAAGCTATTGCCACAATGGGAGTTTATTGTTAAGCGGATTTTTGATTATCTATTTTCATTGATAGCAATCGTTTTATTTTCACCCATATTACTATTAACAGCAATTGCTGTAAAATTAAGCTCTTCAGGTTCCATTATCTATAAACAAGAAAGAGTAGGTCAATTTGGTAAGAAATTCAATATCTATAAGTTTAGATCTATGTATGAAGATGCTGAAAAAGATGGACCTAAACTTTCCAGTAAAACCGATTCAAGAGTAACAGCATGGGGACGTATAATGAGAAAAATTCGTCTAGATGAAACACCTCAGTTTTTTAATGTTTTATTTGGACATATGAGTTTTGTTGGCCCTCGACCAGAGCGTGATTTTTTTGCTAATCAACTTATTAAAAAAGCACCGCACTACAAACACATTTATAGGGTAAAACCAGGAATTACATCTTGGGGAATGGTGAAATTTGGCTATGCTGAAAATACAGATGAAATGCTCGAAAGATTGAAGTATGATATCTTATATATTGAAAACATGTCATTACTTATTGATCTTAAAATAATGATTCACACCATACTTATCATCCTACAAGGTAGAGGAAAGTAGTATTATCTTCTGTTTTTCTTCCAGTTACTTACATTTTCAGATTGTGCCTCTACGCTAGTAATAGACGTATTTTCTGTATGCAAATATTGAGCTAATAATGCGGCAATTTGGGCTTCTTCTTCATTAGAATTATCCAAAACTGTAGGGACTGTAAAGTGAGTCTTAACGAAATGAGTATCAAAATTACCACTGATAAAATGCTCGTTATCCATTACAAATAAAGCGAATGGCAAGGTGGTTTTAACACCAGCAATAGTATAATCTTGAATAGCTCGTTTCATTCTAGAAATAGCCTCTTCCCTATCTTTGCCGTAAGTAATAAGTTTAGATAACATAGAATCGTAATAAATGGGTATTTCCATACCTTCATCAAAACCATTATCTACACGCACACCAACGCTGTCTGGTAAAGTGTAACGTTTTAAAGTACCAATATCAGGAGCAAAATTATTCATAGGGTCTTCGGCATATACTCGAACCTCTAATGAATGACCTTGAATAGACAAATCTTCTTGAGAAAATGAAAGCTTTTCTCCTCTTGCAATTTTTATTTGTTCTTTAACCAAGTCAACAGCGGTTATCATTTCTGTAACAGGGTGTTCTACTTGCAGACGAGTATTCATTTCTAAGAAGTAGAAATCCTTATTTTCATCCAGTAAAAACTCAACCGTACCTGCACCCACATAATTACAGGACTTAGCAACATTAACCGCACATTGGCCCATTGCTTCTCTTATTTCGGCAGTAAGTACCGCAGAAGGAGCTTCTTCAATAACTTTCTGATGACGGCGTTGTATGGAACATTCTCTTTCAAAGAGATGCACCACATTGCCATGAGTATCAGCTAATATTTGTATTTCTATATGTCGAGGCGAACCTACATAACGTTCAATGAAGACCGAACCGTCACCAAAAGAGGATATGGCTTCACTCACTGCCAATTTCATTTGTTCTTCAAAATCTGTGGCTTGCTCCACGACGCGCATTCCTTTACCACCACCGCCTGCTGCAGCTTTGATGAGTATAGGATAACCTATTCCTTCAGCAATAGATTTGGCTTCTTCAACATCTGTAATTTTTTCATCTGTACCAGGAACCATAGGCACATTAAATTGCTTAACGGTGGCTTTGGCTTTTAGCTTATCGCCCATCATTTCCATAGCTTCAGCAGAAGGACCAATAAGTGTAATATTTTCCTTAACTAATCTTCTAGCAAAATCAGCATTTTCGGAAAGGAAACCATAACCGGGATGTATAGCATCTACATTTAACTGTTTGCATACTTCTATGATTTTTTCAACATTGAGGTAAGACTCCGCTGATGGTGGAGGTCCTACACAAACGGCTTCATCGGCATATCTTACATGGGGTGACATACGGTCAGCTTCTGAATATATAGCCACAGTTTGTATTCCCATTTCTTTGGCAGAACGCATTACTCTTAATGCAATTTCTCCTCTGTTAGCAATTAATATTTTTTTCATCGTTTCCAAAATCAAGCGTAAATATAGAATAAAAAAAAAGCAGCTAAAAAGCTGCTTTTATAATTTTTTAAAAGAGTATTAGGCTAAAACTTCTTTAACCTTGTCAGCAGCCTCTTGTAATAGGATAGCCGAGATAACCTTCAAACCACTTTCGTCAATGAGTTTTTTTGCTTCTACGGCGTTTGTACCTTGAAGTCTAACGATAATAGGGATATTAATCTCACCAATATTTTTGTAAGCATCGACTACACCTTGTGCAACTCTATCGCAACGCACAATACCACCAAAAATGTTCACTAGTATAGCTTTAACACCTTTATCTTTCATAATAATTCTGAAGGCTTGTTCTACACGAGCCGCATCGGCAGTACCTCCAACGTCTAGGAAGTTTGCGGGATTACCACCTGCTTGTTTTATAATATCCATAGTAGCCATTGCCAAACCAGCACCATTGACCATACAGCCTACATTACCATCTAGTTTAACAAAGTTTAAGCCAAACTCTCCGGCCTCTACTTCTGTAGGGTCTTCTTCTCTTTTGTCTCTAAGTTCAGCATAGTCTTTGTGTCTGTATAGCGCATTGCCATCTAAAGCCACTTTTGAATCTACAGCTAAAATTTTATCATCTGAAGTCTTAAGGACAGGGTTTATCTCAAATAATGCGGCATCGATACCGTCATATGCAGCGTAAAGTGCAGAAACAAATTTAGTCATCTCTTTGAATGCAGTACCACTTAAACCGAGGTTGAAAGCTATCTTTCTACATTGAAAACCTTGTAAACCTACTTTAGGGTCTATTTCTTCTGTAAAAATCAAGTGTGGAGTCTTGTCGGCAACCTCTTCGATATCCATACCACCTTCTGTAGAATACATAATCATATTTCTTCCTGTAGAACGGTTCAATAATACAGACATATAAAACTCTGAAGTTTCACTCTCGCCTGGGTAATAAACATCTTCAGCGATCAATACTTGGTGTACTAATTTTCCTTCAGCTGAAGTTTGAGGTGTAACTAAGTGCATACCTAAAATATCATTAGCGATGCTTTTGACCTCATCCAAAGATTTAGCCAATTTAACACCACCACCTTTACCACGACCACCAGCGTGAACTTGCGCTTTAACAACCCACCATGATGTTCCTGTTTCTTCGTTCAATTTTTGAGCTGCTGCTACAGCTTCTTCAGGAGTAGAAGCAACTATTCCTCTTTGTATGCGTACTCCAAAACTATTTAGTATTTCTTTACCTTGATACTCGTGTAGATTCATAATGAAAATTTTAGTTGAGCAAAAGTAAATTAATGTTTGGAATAATGAAACAACAGAATGGCATTATTTGGTAAATTTGTCCCCTAATTATTAACACTTGATGAAGCACCTATTTCTATTTATTTTATGCTTTCCCCTGTCTCTTCTAGCGCAGACTAAAAGCTATACAATCCAAAGAGCAGATGTAAGCCCCACAACCGATGGAAAAATTGAACAAGATGAATGGGCTAAACACGCTGTTGGTGGTGAATTTATCAGTTATTACCCTATTAGTGGCGCAAGTATGCCTAAGGGTTTTAGGACAGAATGGAAAGCCACCTATGACAATCAAGCTATTTATTTTGCTGTTGCTATGTATGACCCTCAAGCCGACAGCATAATGAGTCAGTTGTGTAAAAGGGATAAAATCGGTGGAAGTAACAACGACCATGTTTTGATACGCATAAATCCTTATCAAGATGGACAAACCGATTTTGGGTTTAAACTATCTCCACTAGGTGTTCAAGAAGATATTAAGTTTACTAATTATAGTCAAGATTCTAACTGGGATATGGTTTGGAAAGGCGCCACTTATAAAGATGATAATGGTTGGTATGCTGAATTTGAAATCCCCTATTCTGCTTTACGTTTTCCAAAAAGTGATGTTCAAGATTGGAGTGTAAATATCGAAAGGCATATCAGACGATACAGAGCATCATACACTTGGAATCCTATTGACATTACCAATGAAAACATCAGCTCTCAAGCAGGTACTATTAAAGGCTTTAAACATATTGAGCCTCCTTTGCGTCTTTCATTTTTACCATACATTTCTTCTTACGCCACCAACTACGATGGAGATACGGAATATAGTTTCAACGGCGGTATGGATGTAAAATACGGCATCAACGAAAGTTTTACTCTTGACATGACTTTGATTCCTGATTTTGGACAAGTGGGCTTTGATAATCAAGTGCTTAACCTCTCTCCGTTTGAAGTGCAATACGATGAGAAAAGACCTTTTTTTACTGAAGGCACAGAGTTGTTTGACAAAGGCTATTTATTCTACTCTAGGCGCATTAGCGACAATTTATTGAATGCTACCAAGATAACAGGAAGAACTGGAAAAAAACTAGGTATTGGTGTGCTAAACGCAGTAACAAATGAAACGGATAACGACCCTTTAAGTAACTATAACATAGTGGTACTTGACCAATCCTTACCCAACAATTCGTACTTGACCTTTACCAACACTAATGTTCAGAGAAAGGGGGGCGATTTAGCTAATGTTTCAGGACTGTTGTCTGTTTTCAGAAATAAAAGCAACACCTATCAGTTTTTTGGTAATTACAGATTCAGTCATGTAGAAGACCCAGAAGATACTGAGCAGGGCTTTGCATCGTATATGAATATCAGCAAAGTAGCTGGGAAATTTCAATTTGGACTAGCCAACAACATTGAAAGCGATACCTACAACCCTAACGATATGGGTTTTTTATACAACAACAACGAATTTAACACCTCAGCAGATGTTAGCTATCGTATTACTGAATCGACTAAGCGATTAGTAGATTTCAAATGCTCGGCATCTTTGAGTTATGAACAGTTATACAAACCAAGATTATTCAGTGAATTAAGTTATGAGGCTCAACAAGTATCTACCTTCAAGAATTTCCTGACATGGGGTGTTTCTTCAAGTGGAGAACTGACTGAAGGAAACGATTATTTTGAATCAAGAACGAGCATTGATGATGTTTTCAAGCGTTCTGAAAATTACATTGCTCGAATGTTTTTTTCTAGCGATTATCGAAGAAAATTAGCTCTTGACGTTAGCTTTGGTGGTGGACAAGCACCTCTATATGATGAACACACTTTGTTTTTCCGTATGTCACCGAGGGTAAGGTTTAGTGAAAAACTATTCATGTACTACGTCTTTTCAACCAAACTGACTGAAAATGAAACGGGCTACATTACTAGAGATAATGACCATTCTATTTTCTCTACTCGACAAAAGCAATTCTTTACCAACGTACTTAAGGCTGAATATGTCTTGAATACCAAGATGAGTTTTGATTTCAAATTCCGTCATCATTGGGAGCAAGTAAGAAACTATTCTTTCCATACATTAGATAAGTATGGCTACTTAGAAGATAGCGATTATGTTGGCGATAGAGATGTTAATTTCAACGCTTGGAACATTGATTTAAACTTCAACTATTGGTTTGCTCCTGCTAGTGAGATTAGCATTGTTTGGAAAAACTCGATATTAACTTCTGGCAATCGTGTAGAAAGCTATTATAAAGATAATTTAGAGGCCCTATTGAACAACCCTCAAGAGAATAGTTTATCTTTGAGAGTTCGATATTTTTTAGATTATCAATATTTGAAACAGAAGTGATAGCAGTAAAAGACATATTTAAGAGTTATGGTGACTTGCAAGTCCTCAAAGGCGTCAATTTAAATGTTGATTCTGGAGAGACAGTATCTATCGTTGGCGCATCGGGTGCTGGCAAGACTACTCTACTTCAAATTATTGGCACTTTGGACAAAGCTGATTCGGGAAGGTTATCCATTAACAGCACAGATTTACACACCCTAAACGATAAAGATTTATCACAATTCCGAAACGAATCCATTGGTTTTGTCTTTCAATTTCACAATCTACTTTCTGAGTTTACGGCATTGGAAAACATCTGCCTACCAGCTTTTATAAAAGGGACAAAGCGTTCGGATGCTGAAAGTCAAGCCCAAGAGTTGTTGTCCATACTTAATCTCAAGGACAGAGCGCACCACAAACCAAACGCTCTTTCTGGTGGTGAACAACAACGTGTAGCAGTAGCAAGGGCATTAATCAATAAGCCGAGTGTGTTGTTGGCTGACGAGCCTTCTGGAAATTTAGACTCTAAAAATGCCGATGAGCTACATCAACTACTTTTGAACCTCAATAAAGAAATGGGGCAATCTTGCGTTATCGTTACGCACAACACCTCTTTTGCCGATATGGCAGATCGTAAACTAACTATGGTGGACGGTTTGATTGTCTAAGCGATGGTTCTCTAGCTTTTGCATCAACAAGGTTAATTTCTCAATAGTCACGTGTTCCATTATCACAATTTTGAACCATTTTGAATGGTCGTGGTTATCAGGCACTAAGCCAAATGATTTAGCAATATCTTTATTCACAAAATCATTTTTTATGGTTATAATATTTGAATAAGGGAATCGGTAATATTCTACATTCAATTGATTGAGTTGTTTACACATCCAATCCGTTCTTTTCTGAAGAATAAATATTTTTTCTTGCCATGCAAAAGGCCCATTTTTAGAAAGTATCATCCAAGCAGCAACAGCATTTGCTCCAGATCGACTACCTCAGAGCGTAAAATCTTCGCCTTGAATATAGCTAGCCTCTTGTGTTCGGATATGATTGATTAAACCTTTACGAACAAGAAAAATACCCGTACCATAAGGGGCTTGAGCCATCTTGTGAGTATCTAAAGTAAAGGAGCTAATATGTGGGTTTTCAAAAGTCATTTGACTGTCCTTGTGTGTGAATGGATAATAAAACCCTCCTAAAGCCGCATCTATATGCAGCTTAAAGTTACAATTCAATCGCAAAAGCTCGTCTGTCAAATAAGTTACATTATCAACCGAACCAAAAATGGTTGTCATCATGTTAGCTATGACTATAAAATAGCTCTTTCCGTCCTTTTGAGCTTTAAGCATAGCTACATCTATATCTATCAATTCTCTATTATCACTATCCACATCTATTTTGTAAATATCCAATACTAAAAGGTTAGCCGCCTTATCCATTGAATAATGGCTATCTGAACTGCATAATATTGCTATTTCTTCTCTTTTTGCTCCCTTAACGTTTTGATAGTAGTTCCTATACGTCCAAATGGCTTGTAAATTAGCTTCTGTCCCTCCAGATGCTACATAACCATCGTATTTACCACTCTCACCCTTTAAAATATCAACAGCGCATATATCTAGTAATTCTTGTTCTATTTTCTGAGTTCCACTATAATAGCGTTCAGAATTACCTAATGTATGGCAACCAATATGATTGGGGTTTTGTATTAATGTAGACATAAAAGGCGCTTCTTTTAGGAATGAAGAATCTTGATTAAAAATCTTATCATCCAAAAAAGAGGCAGGAATACCTAAAATATATTCCTTATCGTAATTCACATTATTTTCTAGAGCATCAAACACTTTAGATTTGATGTTATTATCTGTTAATTTCTTCCAATGCTGGTACATAACTATTTTATTATTCAATTAATTCTATCCTAACTATTAAGGAAGCTACACTCAAAAAAACTCAACAAATATTGCGCCTATATAGTTCAGAAAAGCTGATATGAATCATGTATTCAAAAACTTCAACCCGCCCCCAATTAAAAATGATTAGCCTATTACTTTTTGTATTATCTTTGCTATTTAATGAAGTTCCTGTACCCTCAATTTTTGTACGCCCTCGCTCTTGTAGCAATTCCTATCATTATTCATTTATTTAATTTCAGAAAATTCAGAACGGTTTACTTTTCTAATGTTCAGTTTTTAAAGTCTGTAAAAGAAAAAACGAAATCCCAATCACAGCTCAAACACCTTTTGGTATTACTCTCTAGGATATTGGCAATTATAGCCCTTGTTTTGGCCTTTGCTCAACCCTACATTCCTGTTGATGAATCGAGCCAACAAGCCCAAAAACATGCCGTTAGTATTTATATTGATAACTCCTTCAGTATGGATGCTGAAAATGAAAACGGTCGACTACTTCTAACGGCAAAGCAACACGCTAAAAGTATTGTTGAGGCCTATTCTAATTCTGACGAATTTTACATTTTAAACAACGATTTTAAAGGAATTCAACAAAGAGCACTGAATAAAGAATTATTCTCTAAGGCCTTGAATGCCATCGAGAGTTCGGCACATACCCACAGTCTAAATCAAATTTACAAACGCCAAAAAAATACACTAGAAAAAAGTACTGCCGACAAAAAGGATATTTACATTATTTCAGACTTTCAAAAAAGCATTTCTGATATAAACATAGAATCTAAAGACTCGATTTATTCTGTTCGTTTTATTCCTGTTAATCCATACAAAAACGCCAACCTTTATATCGATAGCTGTTGGCTCAATACCCCTAACCCACAACTACAACAAAACATAACACTCTATGCTAGAGTTAAAAACAATAACTCCGACGAGAAAAGGGATTTGAATATACGCTTGGAAGTCAATGGCCAACAAAAAGCGATTGCGAGTAAAGAAATTGCAAATGAAAGTATTGTAGAACTCAATTTCAACGTCAATACGTTAGGTTGGCACAACGGAATAGTAAGCTTACAAGATTATCCTATTAGTTTTGATGATAACTTCTATTTCAGTTTTGAAGTGAAGCCACAACTTAATGTTCAACACATTTATGGCAAGACCTCTCAAGCCTCTATTGCTAAACTCTTTAAAGATGACGATTACTTCAATTTTTCTCAGCATAGTGTAAAACAGATTGATTACGCTCGTCTGAACCTATCTCAACTCATTATTTTAGACGGATTAGAGGAACTATCTTCTGGCTTACAGCAAAGTCTTAAAACAGCCGTAGAAAAAGGCTCTAGCGTACTTATATTCCCCCACTCTGACCTCAAGCAGGAAAGCTATGACGAGTTTAGCTATCTGATGAATATTGATACCTATGGAGAATTAATGGAAAGTAGTATCAATATTCAATCGTTAGATAACAAACACCCTCTATTTGACGGTGTATTTGAAAAAGTTGAAGACCGATTGAACTTCCCCGAATTGAAACAGTATTACCCCATAAGTCAACGAAGTCGTACCAATGGCATCCCTCTTCTTAAACTTGAAAACAAAAATGGTTTTCTCAACGAATATCTTTATGCTAAAGGCAAAGTCTATCTTTCTACGGTAGGCTTAGACGAAACTTTCGGTAATTTTAGCCGACACGCTTTATTTGTGCCAATACTATACAATATAGCCTCTCATTCTGGTGGAAAACAAGATTTATTCTATACCATAGGTCAAGAAAATATAGGCATTTCGACCACTGGCTTTGAGAGTCCGATGAGTCTATCGAATGACACCTATGAATTTATCCCTGAAATTAGCCCAAATGGACTATGGGTTAGCAATCAAATATCTGAAGCAAACCATTATAGACTCAAGGACAACAACAAAACAACATTGGCTTATTTGAGCTTTAACTACAACCGATTAGAAAGTAACCTTTCATTGTTAGATAGTGAAAAGCTAAGAAGTATTAGTGAAAAACAGGCCAATGTATTTTTCTTAGAAAATGAAATTGACAATCTAAGCCGTTATCTACAGCAGTTAAATACGGGAATTCCTCTGTGGCTAAGCTGTATCCTATTGGCTTTATTCTTTTTATTGGTAGAAACCCTTTTAATACGATTATTATGAGCATTTTATTTCAATCCGTTAAAGTAATAGATTCACAATCTAAGTTCAACAACAAGACTGTTGATGTATTGGTAAATAAAGGAATCATTGAATCCATTGGCAAATCTGTCACTCCGCCCAAAAAGTGTAAAATTATTCAAGGAAAAGGTCTGCACCTATGTCCGGGTTTATTTGATTTGCACGTTAATTTTAGAGATCCTGGACACGACTGGAAAGAAGATTTAATTACCGGTATTCAAGCCTCTGCCAAAGGCGGATTTACTAGCGTATTGTATATGCCTAGCAACAATCCTAGCACCAACACTAAGGTACAGGTTGACTATATCCGTAATGCTACACTTGGAAGTATCGTAGATGTGATACCTGCTGGAAATATTACAGTGGATAATCAAGGAGAAAATTTGACCGAACTATTCGAGATGAATCAATCGGGTGCAAAAGCCTTTACGGACGACAGAAACAGCGTACAAAAGGCTGACGTAATGAAACTGGCTCTTCTTTATACCAAAAACTTCAATGGGGTGGTTATGAATCAGCCTAACGATAAGACCATCAGTTCGGATGGTAAGATGAATGAAGGTGTAATAAGCACTAAGCTAGGTCTTAAAGGCATACCTGCTCTTGCTGAAGAAGTTATGTTATCTAGAGATATAGAATTAGCAGAGTACACCAAAGGTAAACTACACGCTAGTAGAATTTCTACTAAGAAAAGCGTGGATATGCTAAGAGCTGCCAAGAAAAAAGGGGTCAATATCACTGCCGATGTAGCGATACACAACCTGATTCTTAAAGATGAAGAATGTGCTACTTTCGATAGCAATTACAAGGTGTTTCCTCCTCTAAGAACATCGGCGGACATCGACGCTTTACTAAAAGGTTTGAAAGATGGCACTATTGACGCTATCTGTTCCGACCACTGCCCAGAGGATGTAGAACATAAAATACTCACCTTTGACAACGCCAATTTCGGTATCATAGGTGCTCAAACCGTATTGCCACTAGCTTGTGAGCTACAAAAAGAGTTGGGACTCAATACCATTATCGATGCGCTGACTCACAACCCTAGGAAATTGCTAGATATAGAAAGCCCTACTATTGAAGAAGGTTCAGAAGCTAATTTATGTTGTTTCAGTACTAGCGATGAATGGACTTTTGATGAAGCGGCAATTGTTTCCAAATCCAAAAACAGCCCCTTTATAAACAAAACCTTTAAAACTAAAGTTTGGGGAACGGTTAAAGGTAAAATGAGTACCCTTTAAAATTCAATACTCAGTCCGTCATATGCCAATTGAATATGGGGGTCGAGGGTAGCATTTACGATATCGTGTTTGCCCATTAGGTGGCTGATGTGCGTTAAATAAACCGACTTTGCACGAACTCTTTTTGACAGTTCAATAGCCTCGTCCAAGCTGAAATGAGAAATGTGTTTTTCTTTTCTTAATGCGCTGACTATAAGTATTTTACAGTTCATTATCTTTTCTAATTGTTTATCATCAATATAATTAACATCAGTGATATAAACCAAGTCCTTAATTCGAAAACCCAAGACCCTCATTTTATGATGCATCAGCTCAATGCTACGCAATGGGATATCGCCAATTTTAAATTCTGATTGGGCATCAATAGTATTCAAAACAACCTTAGGAATACCGGGGTATTGAAAAGAAGAAAAAACGTAATGAAATTCACGTTTTAAAGCCTCCTGCACCTTTTGGCTAGCATATATAGGCATATCGACCTTGAACTTAAAATTAAAAGCTCTCACATCGTCCATACCTGCCACATGGTCCTTATGTTCGTGAGTATAGACTACAGCATCTACCTTTTGAACGTTTTCTCTAAGCATTTGCTGACGAAAATCTGGACCTGTATCGATAACAACCGTTGTGTTGTCGCTTTCAATCATTACCGAGGTACGCAATCTTTTATCCTTAGGATTATCAGACAAACACACTTCGCAATCACATGCAATAACTGGCACACCCTGAGAAGTTCCTGTTCCTAAAAAAGTGATTTTCATTCGTTTTTAAAATTTTGCCTAAAAATAAGATTATTATAGTTGTTATTTAACATTCTGTTTTTACATTTGCTGTAAAGTATCTAAGTATGAAAAAAGCAGTTGTCTTATCCCCGACCCAGAAGGCTCTCCAAATCAACCTTGATAGTGCCATCTACGGGACTTTTGCAGAAATTGGAGCTGGACAAGAAGTCGTTAGGCATTTCTTCAGAGCAGGTGGTGCCTCTGGTACCATTGCCAAAACCATGTCGGCATACGATAAAGACTTTAGCGATGCCATCTATGGCAAAGAGATAGATGGTCGATATGTTTCTCGCTCTCGACTTAAAAAGATACTTAACCAAGAATATGGACTTATAGAGAGCCGACTTCAAAGAAGCGAACACCCCGATAAAAAATACTTCACCTTTGCCAATACCTTAGCGACCATTAATTATTCTAAAACGGTAAAAGGTCACGGCTGGATGGGTTGTCGCTTTCAGACCGATCCAAATAAAGGATATAACGAGGTGATTTTCCACGTTAGACTGAACGACAACGATGCCAAGCTACAACAAGAAACTATTGGTATCATGGGTACTAATCTTATTTACGGCTGTTTCAATCACTACAACGAACCTAAGAAACTCATACAATCCATTTACGACAACCTCACTAGAGATAATGTGGAAATGGACATGATACATATGGAAGGTCCAGACTTTGAAGATGTAGATAACCGCTTACTTAGTCTTACGCTAGTAAAAGAAAACATGACCGATGCCGTTATCTTTGGCCCCGATGGCAAAAACCAACAACCTTCTGATGTTCTTTACAAGAAAAACATCCTTACTATACGAGGTAGTTTCAGACCAGTTACTAAGGTCAATATGGACATGATGGAAAACGGTTATAAGGCTTTCATTGAAGAAAATAAAGTAAAGAAAGACAATGTACAACTCCTCTTTGAAATCACATTGAGCAATCTGAAAATGGAAGGCGATATTGATGAAAAGGATTTCTTAGATAGAGCCGACATACTGTGTTCTTTAGGACATACCGTACTCATCTCCAATTACAGAAAGTATTATAAGCTGATAGAATATTTTTCCAATTACACCAAAGCACGTATGGGCTTAATTATTGGTGTAAACAACCTATTAGAAATTTTTGATGACAAATATTACCGCAATCTCAATGGTGGAATACTAGAAGCTTTTGGCATCCTCTTTACTAGAGATTTAAAAATATACCTCTACCCTTACCAAGCAGGTGCTGAGGATACCCTGTTGAATAGTAAGAATATTCCTATTCACAGACGATTGAGACCCTTGTACGACTATTTACTCACCAACGGAAGAATTAAAGACCTTGACTTTAAGAAAAACGTTCTGCAGATTTTCTCTAGAGATATCTTGTACAAAATAAAGAAGAAACAAGACGGTTGGCAAGACGGTGTGCCCGATGGTGTGAGTGATATCATCGTAGAAAAGAAATTATTCGGTATGAAATAATTCTAAAAGCGACTTCGGTCGCTTTTTTAATAGCACCAGCAGGATGCTCGCACTAGCGGGGGAAAGTAATTAGACTAAAAATACACTCCTAAGCTGTAAATAAATACGACGTTTGGTTCTTGTGTATTCTTATAGGCTTCATCAAATTGTGGGCCTTTACCTACAATACCTCCAACTCCAAACTGACCACTAAAATATTTACTGATTTTAAACACATAAGAAGGTCCTAAAATACTTTGAACATAACTACCTCCTATCCCTTGATGCAAATAATTGAAAGCCAATGAGGAAGAACTTACAGACGGCTTAAAATGATAGTGTAAAGAAGCACCATAGGCTAGGAATCCTGCACCAACAGTAATACCAATATTTTCAGATATCAATGTCTCAAAATCGTAGCCAACAATGGAACCTCCAGCCTGCAAGATACCTACTGTAATTTTATTAGTTGATTCTGGAATAGTATCCAATTCTTGAGCTTTAACAGTCGATAAATGCAAAAAAATGACGGAAATGAGAAATAATAATTTTTTCATAATTTAAAAATTTGATGAATTACTGCTTTAAGATTTTCGAGTTATTAAAGGCACTCCTGCCTGTTTTTCATAGTTGTTTTTATAACATGAGTAAATCTACAAAAATTGGACACAAAAAAAAAGACCACCTTTGAGGTGGTCTTTTGTCTGTATTTTGAAAAATATATTAGTAATTTACAGAAGCTGAGAATTGTAGCATTACTCTAGCTTTTTCACCATTCTGATAAGCTGGCATTACAAAGTTAAGTCCTTCTACGGTTTCTGTAATCATAGTATTCAGTTTAATTTCTAAAGCTAGTTTGTCTTGCTCGTTATCAGCATTTACAAACACGCCTCTTAGCAATTGAACACCAGAAACACTACCGTCTTTTTCTACTACTAGCGAAACAACGCATTTGGTAATTTTTCCTGTAGTTTCTTCTAATACCACTGCATTTTTAATGTGGTCAGACAATTGCTTCATAGTGCATGGGTATGGTGCATCGGCATAACGCTCGTCTTCACATTGTTGAAAAACAGGCATCACTTCAGCACGTCTTAAAATATCGTCTGAACTAGATTGTGCTAGAGAAATAAACGATAATAAAGTGAAACTAAATACTATTAATCCTTTCATATTTTTTTGTGTTTAAATGAATTGACAATTTACAAATTATTCTCAATAACTCAACAAGTGATTTAGTTTTTGCTCAAAGCTTTTCTTGGCTAAGAAGTTATCTTCCAAGTTTTTGGCAAATGGTACGGCTGTATTTAAACTGGCAGATCGCATAACGGGTGCGTCCAAATATTCAAAACATTCCTCGCTAATCAGTGCCGATATATCGGCACCAAAACCACCAACTTCACAATCTTCATGCAAGACAATAACCCTAGCGGTCTTCTTAACAGAAGAAAAAATACTTTCTTTATCCAAAGGCACTAGGGTGCGCAAGTCTATTAAATCGGCAGAAATATGTGGGTTTTTTTCCAAAACTTCCAAAGCCCAATGTACGCCAGCGCCATAAGAAATGATAGTCACGTCTTGCCCTTCTTTTATTCTGTTAGCCTTGCCTATTTCTAGAGTGTAATAGCTATCATTAACATCTTGGTATATACTTCTATAAAGGGCCTTGTGCTCAAAAAACATAACCGGATTGGGGTCTTCAATAGCTGCCGCCAACAAGCCTTTGGCATCGGCAGGGAAAGCAGGGTAAACAACCTTTAGGCCGGGCGTATGAGTAAACCAAGCTTCGTTGGATTGAGAATGAAAAGGACCAGCCCCTACTCCTGCTCCAGTAGGCATACGAACCACCACATCGGCCTGTTGTCCCCAACGGTAGTGTACCTTAGCCAAGTAGTTCACAATAGGGTTAAACCCTGAACTTACAAAATCGGCAAACTGCATTTCCATAATAGCTTTATATCCGTTTATGGCTAAACCCATAGAGGCACTAACAATAGCGGATTCGCAAATCGGTGTATTGCGCACTCTTTCTTTACCAAATTCTTCAACAAAGCCATCGGTAATTTTAAAGACACCGCCATATTCTGCTATATCTTGCCCCATCACCACGCTGTTAGGGTATTTTTGCATGGATTGTTTCAGTCCGTCCGAAATAGCATCTACCATTCTAATATTGGTGATCTTATCAGCAGATGGAGTCTGTTCAACAAAATCGAAGGCTTGATACATATCCTCTAACTCTTGTTGTGGGCTAGAAGTAATTTCTTCTTCAGCATAAGCCGTATCCAATGCACTATTAATTTCTTCTTTTATAGTGGTTTTAAGCTCTGCTATAAACTCATCGTTTATAAGTTTTTCAGATAACAAAAACTGCTCGTAATTCTCGACCGGATCTTTGACTGACCATTCATCAAATTTCTCCTGCGGTACGTATTTTGTGCCAGAGGCTTCTTCGTGCCCCCTCATTCTGAAAGTCATGCACTCCAACAATATAGGCTTGGGGTTTTTCTTAATTTCTTCTCTTAGCTGAGAGATGGTTTTAAACACTTCTAAAATGTTATTGCCATCAATGGTATAGGATTCCATACCAAAGCCTTTGCCCTTATGGGCAATTTGCTCACACCTGAATTGTTCACTTATAGGGGTAGATAAACCATAACCGTTGTTTTCTACAATAAAAATAACGGGCAAATCCCATACAGCAGCCACATTTAAAGCCTCGTGAAAATCGCCTTCCGAAGTGCCGCCTTCGCCTGTAAATACAGCTGTTACTTGTTTGTTATCCTTGAGTTTGTTGGCAAGGGCAATACCATCGGCAACGCCCAACTGTGGACCTAAATGCGATATCATTCCTACTACCTTATACTCTTGTGTGCCAAAATGAAAAGAACGGTCCCTGCCCTTAGTAAAGCCGTTCATCTTGCCTTGAAACTGTGAGAATAAGCGATTCAGAGGAACACCCTTAGTTGTGAAAACGCCTAAGTTTCGGTGCATCGGCAAAATGTATTCTTCGCTATCCATAGCCGAAGATACGCCCACCGAAATAGCCTCTTGACCAATACCAGAAAACCACTTCGATATCTTGCCTTGACGTAAAAGAATAAGCATCTTTTCTTCTATCATTCTCGGTTTAAGAATGGATTTGTACAACTCTAGAAGTTGCTCGTCACTTATACCTTTTCGATTGAATACCATAAACTTATCACTTCATTAAGTGAGTAAAAATAGAATAATTCGTTACTTTGTGCAATAAATTTCAAGTAATGAACTGGGAAAATATCATCATAGCGACATTAGTGACCTTAGCCATCATTTATCTGATTAAAACACTTCGCAAACCCAAATCCAACTGTGGTAACGATAGCTGTAATTGTGAATAATTTATGAGCATTCCTCATTTACTCACTTTTCTAAAAAGGGTCTTATCCTTATGCCTAATCTATACAACAAGTAGGTTAGCATTTTACCTCTATAATTTTAAAGGTACAGAAAGCACAAATACCTTATTGGCCTTTCTAGAAGGTTTACGTTTTGACATCTCTGCCATTCTATATATCAACCTACCGCTTTTGGTTTTGTTATGTGTTCACTTCTTTGTCCCCCAGCTCAAATTATTCAACCGATTCATAAACGGCTTATTTTATCTAGTCAATATCCCTTTTATATTACTCAACAATATCGATATCGTCTTTTATGTTTTTAACCTCAAAAGAAGTACTATCGACTTTTTTGACTTTATAACAACTAGCGATGTTAAAAACGTATATCTCAATTACCTTATAGACTATTGGCAAATAAGCTTGTTGTCGTGCCTACAAATTGTCTTTTTGCTATCCTTAAAAAATCTACCACTGCAATTTAAACGTCAAAAAAGTGCTTTTATCATACTTATACTGACTTCAGCTAGTGTGGTGATAGGACTAAGAGGCGGTACCCAATTGAAACCTATAAAACCCATTAATGCCGGTGTAATATCTTCTTGCAATACCCCCGAATTGGTGCTGAATACTCCCTTTACCATCTTGCATTCCTACAATCAAAATAGCCTAGAAGCACTGCGTTATTTCGAAGAAGGTAATCAATCGATTCATAGCAACAGGCATCTATTTAATTCTGATGGTTTAAGCCATGAGAATGTGGTTGTAATCATTTTGGAAAGTTTCTCCAAAGAGTTCGTTGGATACTATAACGATGACAAAGGCTATACCCCTTTTTTAGATAGCCTAATGCAATCAGGCTTGGCCGTACACAACGCCTATGCCAATGGTGTGCGCTCCATCGAGGCTTTACCCGCTATCACTGCCTCTATCCCCTCACTAATGACCGAGCCATTTATTACTTCTTCTTATGCTAATAATTCCTACCCTAGCTTGGCAAATATCTTAGCCGATGAAGGTTACAGCACCTCTTTTTTCCATGGTGGCGAGAAAGGAACAATGGGCTTTTACGAGTTTAGTAAAAAAGCCGGTTTTGCTGAATATTACGGCAAAGAAGAATACAACAACAACGCTGACTACGATAATAATTGGGGCATTTATGATGAGCCTTTTTTGACCTATTTCGCTCAACAACTGAACAAAGAGAAAAAACCTTTTTTGAGCGTCTTCTTTTCACTGACCTCTCACCCACCATACCAATTGCCAAATAAGTATGAAAATCATTTTCCTAAAGGAGATTTGGACATTCATGAGAGTATTGGCTATTCGGATAATGCACTGAGAATATTTTTCAAAACAGCTCAACAGATGGACTGGTTTGACAACACCTTATTCGTAATCACGGCAGATCATACCTCACCACTATCTAGCAATAAATTGTACAAAAATAAGGTGGGAAGATATGCCGTTCCGATGCTGTTCTGGAGAAGTGATCATTCTATTCAAGGGAAAATAGAAAATACAAGCCAACACATCGACATATTTCCCACAGTAATGGACATCTTAGGATATGAAAAAGAATTTTTTAGTTTTGGTAAATCAATTTTAAAACAAGAGGATTGGGCAATTTCATTTCTTAAAAATGAATACCTAATGCTAACAAATGAGGCCTACCTCGTAAACAAAGATGAAGTATACACCACCTACAAGGATGAGAAGTTTAAAGAAACGATTCCTAACAATCAAGAACTTGTGAATAAATTAAAAGCTATAAAACAAAGCTTCAATAACGCTATGATTACTAACCAAATGAGAGTGAATGAAAATTAGATTTATCATCAACCCCATCTCTGGAAAAGCTAACCAACAGCGTTTAGAAAAAAAGATTGAAAAGAACCTCGATTTAAATAAGTTCGACTTCGATTATTTCTATACTGAACACCCTAAACACGCTACCGAATTGGCGCAAAAGGCTGCCTCAGAAAAAATAGATGTTGTAGTGGCTGTTGGTGGCGATGGCACCATGCACGAATGTGCCAATGGACTGTTAGGAAGTCAAACGGCTTTAGCCGTACTGCCTTGCGGCTCAGGTAATGGCTTTGCTTTTCACTTTGGTATGCACAGAGATATTGACAAAGCTATACAGCAATTGAACATTTCCGATTTCAAAATAATAGATAGCTGTACCGCTAATGGCTTGCCCTTCTTTAATGTTTCGGGTGTTGGCTTCGATGCCCATATCGCCAACCTATTCGCCACAACAAAAGTTAGAGGCTTTTCTTCTTATGTGAAATTAGTACTTGGTGAGTGTGCTAACTACCCTGCTCAAGATTACACTATTGAATATGATGATAAAAAACAAATTCATAATGCGGTTATCATCTCATGGGCAAATGCTACACAATTTGGTAATGGCGCACAAATATCTCCTGAAAGCGTAACCGATGACGGACTCATAGATATTTGCATATTGAAAGATTTCAAACGCTATCTGGTTCCCGTATTACTTTATCAATTGTTTACAGGAAAAATACATCACTCCAAATACATGACTATTATTCGCACCAAAAAAGCAAAAATATCTTGTCAAAATGGATTAAGCCACCTCGATGGAGAAGGTGTAGACCTAGGCAAAGAAATAATCATAGATACCCACCCCAAAACATTAAAAGTATTCATTCCCTATGGCTAAAAAGAAAAAAAATAAAATCGGCGTAATGTATTCTACCAATTCTAATTTTGAGTACGAATACGAAAGTGAAGAAGAAACGTTAGATATTCAAGACCAATCTTTAGAGGTTTGGATAGATAAAAAAAATAGAGGTGGTAAAGTGGCTACAATAGTCAAAGGCTTTGTAGGTACTGAATCGGATTTAAAGGACTTGGGAAAAGTTTTAAAATCGGCTTGTGGCGTAGGTGGTAGTGCTAAAAATGGAGAAATCATTATTCAAGGTAATGTCCGTGATAAAGTAATGGAACTCTTGCAAAAGAAAGGCTACCATTGTAAGCGTGTTGGGAGCTAACAAAATCTAATGTAGTAGCGAATGGTACAGCCTTTCGTATAATGGGACAATCTTACTTAACTCAAAATTTTGAGCATGCTTCAAAGCATTGGCCTTAAAATGCGATAGATTGTCCTCATCTTTAAGTATTTCTAATACACTTGCCGTCATGCCCTCAACATCGCCCACGTCTTTTAAAAAGCCCGTAACGCCATCTATATTTACTTCAGGCAAACCACCCACATTAGACGACACTACAGCAACACCAGATGCCATAGCCTCAAGAGCTACTAATCCAAAACTTTCCGTTTCTGAAGGCAACAAAAACACATCCGAAATACTGGTAATTTGTTCTATACGCTTGGACTTACCCAAAAAGAATACCTTATGATCAATGCCTAATTCTTTAGATAGGTGCTTGACTTGATGTAATTCTGGCCCATCGCCAACCATCAACAATACGGCCGACATTTGCTTTTGTACACCTTCAAAAATACGAATGACATCGTCTACCCTTTTTACTTTTCTAAAATTTGAAATATGAGTTATCACAACATCATCGTCCTTAGCAAATTGAGATCTTAATTCTAAATCCTTAGCAAATCGGTACAAACTAGGGTCTATGAAATTAGGAATAACTTCAATCTCTTTTTTTACATCAAAAAATTGATAGGTATCTTTTTTCAAACTCTCCGAAACAGCCGTTACGGCATCGGATTTATTAATGGCAAATTCAATTACAGGCTGATAGGATTTGTCCTTACCCAACAAGGTAATATCCGTACCATGCAAGGTGGTAATAAATGGTAAATCTATGTTTCTAGATTTTAAAATTTGCTTAGCAGAATAAGCCGCCGAAGCATGAGGAATAGCATAATGCACATGCAAAAGGTCTAACTTTTGATTGATAGCGACATCAACTAACTTACTAGATAACAACAGTTCGTAAGGAGCGTATTCAAACAATGGATAATCAGAAACAGATACCTCGTGGTAGTACATGTTTTTGGTAAACCAATCCATACGTACAGGCTTACTGTAGGTAATAAAATGCACCTCATGTCCCCTTTCAGCAAAAGCCTTGCCTAATTCGGTAGCAACAATGCCACTACCGCCAAATGTAGGGTAACAAACCACACCTATTTTTAAGGTTTTATTCATTAATTATCGGTTCTTATTGCATCGTAAAATACTTGCATAATCTTGGTGCGAACATCCATTTCTAACAGCTTCTTATTCTCTGAAGTGGGATGTATTCTGTTGGACAAAAATACATAAACAAATTGTTCGTCAGGATCTGCCCATACCAAAGTACCTGTAAATCCTGTATGTCCATATGCCTTATAAGATGGGCTACAATCACAAGCTGGCCCGCCTTCTTGATTTTCTAAAACAGCTTTATCGAAACCTGCTCCCCTCCTATTATCGTCTTCGCAATATTGGCAGCTAGTGAATTGACTGACAGTAAATTTTTGAAAATACCGTTGACCTCCATATTCTCCTTTTTGCAATAACATTTGCATGAATATTCCTAAATCATTAGCGTTAGAAAACAAACCCGCATGACCGCCTACACCACCTAGCATCGCCGCTCCCATATCATGAACATCACCATGTATCAACTGACTTCTAAAGTAATAATCGAATTCGGTTGGTACTATGCGACTACTGTCAAATCGTTCCTTGGGTAAATAACCCATCGTACTCAATCCTAAAGGAGCATAAAATTCTTGTTTTACAAAATCTTCTAGAGATAAAGACGATTTGTTTTCTATGATATCTTTAAATAGATAAAAGCCCATGTCGCTGTATTTGTACTCCTTGTCATTGAGCTTAGTAGCCAAAATCCTAAACATTATGCTATCTGGGTATTCTCTATGCAAATAAATACCATCTGCCACACGAACAGAAAAGGTATCGGTATATTCGGTGCTGTATAAAGTATCTCTCAAACTACCGTCTTCTTCTAGTGTATTCTTATAAAATGGTATCCACGATGCTAATCCAGATTGATGTGCTAATATCTCTCTTAGAGTTAGTTTTTTCTTGTTCGAGGTATCAGCAAGGGTAATATAGTTTTGCAAACTACTATCCAAATGAATTTGTCCTTGCTCTTCTAAATGCATTAAAGATGGTACGGAAGCAATGATTTTAGTCAAGGAAGCCAAATCATAAATATGCGTATTCTCTACTTTAGTTTTCTTCTTGTAGGTATGATATCCATAACTCTTTTCAAAAAAAACAGTACCATCTTTTATAGCTAATATCTGACAACCTGGCGTTGCTTCTTTGTCAATAGCATCGGATACAATACTATCGATTTTAAGAAAGCGTTCGCTATCTATTCCCAAACTCTCTGCTCTATTATATTTAAGACGTATGGGCTTTAGCTCTAACCCTGAACCTTCCTTAAAATGTTTGTTGGATACGGGCAAGCTAGCTTTTACTCCTACTCCTCCAAAAATCAACTGAGCAGCATAATTTTGTGCTTCATCAGAATTTTGATAGGCCATTATCAAACCATCAAAAGAATAAGTCATCAACAAATCACTCAGAGAATAGGGATTGGCAAAAACACTTAACACCACTTTAGATTGAAAGGCAAGAGTTTGTAAAAACAAATCCGTATTCTGATGTATTCGATAAGATTTCCAAGCGTGTTTGTTGGATTTGTGAACACTTGCAATAACTAGATTATATTGGGCTAATGAGTCCAACATTGATTTTCTTTCGCTCTGACTGTGCTCCTCCTTAAGATGAAACTTTTGTATCGAAGCGTACTTGGATAAGGTAGACTGAAAAGGTGTGGACTTCTCGCCTATACTCACTACTGCAATATTCAAAGTGTCTAGCTTCTTAAGAGGCAATAATGATCCTTCGTTTTGTAGTAATGTAATGGATTTTTCAACAAGAGATTCGTTTAAGGCTATAGCAGACTTAGGATTCAAATCTTGAATTAAATCACTCTCATTAAGGTGTATTTTATTGTCTAGACCAAACCATTTTTTGGTCATCAATATTTTTCTACACCTTTTGTCAATCTCTTCTTCACTGATATCTCTATTGGCAATAGCTTCTTTGATTTTTTCAATGGCTTTGGGTACGTCTTCAGCGAAGAGCAATACATCGTTGCCTGCTAATAAGGCTTTCAAATCGACTTCACCAGGTTCGTAAAACTGACTTACCCCTTTCATATTCAAGGCATCGGTAATGACTAAACCCTTAAATCCTAAAGTATCTTTTAACAAACCATTGACCACCTTATCAGATAAAGTGGAAGCCAAAGAGTCGGTATCGTCCAAAGCAGGGATATGTAAATGAGCAACCATAACACTTCCTAAGCCTTTATCGAACAAGCTCTTAAATGGTATCAAATCAATAGAGTCTAAGCGTTCGTACGAATGATTGATAGTTGGTAAGGTTTTATGAGAGTCCGCATCCGTATCTCCATGTCCGGGAAAATGCTTTGCACATGCCAAAACTCCACCGTCTTGCAGTCCTTGCATATAGGCTAAAGATTGCTGAGCTACTCGAAAGGGGTTTTCACCAAAAGATCGGTTATTAATAATGGGGTTTTTAGGGTTAGAATTAACATCCACTACTGGTGCAAAATTGATATGTACTCCCAAGCGTTTGCATTGTCTTGCAATTTCTAAGCCCATCTGATAAATCAAACTGTCATTTTGAATTGCTCCTAAGGTCATTTGCCATGGAAAACGAATTGTGCTATCTATACGCATAGATAAGCCCCATTCTGCATCTTGTGCAATCATCAAAGGCACTTTACTTAAAGATTGATAAGAATTCGTTAACCGCAATTGCCTAATCGGACCGCCTTGCATAAACATCAAACCGCCGATGTGATAGTTGCTTATTAAATTTTCTATTTCTTTTTGATGCGATTTGCCCTTGTTAGAATAAGCCGCAACCATAAACAATTGTGCAATCTTTTGGTCTAAAGTCATAGTGGACATGGTCTGGTTTACCCAAACCTTATCGACATTGTAAAATGGCGGAGATTGTACATCAATATCCTTATCAGCATTGAATGCTAAAAATGAAAATAGGATTAGAAAAAAAGATAATAAAAGCTTCATATAACTTAGTGAAAGAAGAAAACTAATAAATGAGTGTAGTCTGTATTCAAAATTTCAAAAAGTTTATGAACATCTTTCAATTATTGTACAGTAAAAGAAGAAGTGTCTTTTTTGACAGATGGCCTAATACTCATGACTGGAATATCCGATTTGTTAATCAATTTTCTAGCGTTAGAACCCAAGAAATTCAAATCTAAATTATCCTCTCCTTTTGTCATTATCATTATCAAATCGGCGTTGATATCTTCAGTATACTTGACAATTGAACCTGAAAAACTTGCTGAAGTTGAGATTTCTAATAAGTCTTTACTGCAACTAATACCCTTAGAAGAGATGAAATCGTTTACTTGAGATAGGTTTCTATTCAGTTTATTTTTAATAGAGTCGTCATCGTTGTCATAAGATACTGAGAATACTTTAATCGATGAGTTGAATAACCTTGCATATTGTATAGCATAAGTCACTTTTTCACGAGTTTCTTTGTTCAAATCTAAAGGTAAAGCAATGACCTCGCAGGAAGTACTTACAGATTTACCTTTGATTGTAATAACAGGACATGGTGCTGATCTAACCACTTTGTTGGCATTGGATCCAATAAACTTCTTCTTGATGTCTTTTGGAGTACCATCAGTACCCATAACAATCAAATTAGCATTAATGGAATCTGCTACATCAATAATCTCTTCATAAATCTTACCAGAGGTTACCATACATTTTACATTTTTTACCCCATCACAATATTTTGAACTCAAATCAAGAAGGTTTTCTCTTAACTTTTCTTTGAACTGCTTTTGCTTTTCTTCGTAATCAGAAAAAATCTTTTGAATAGCAGTAGGCATTTCTACAACTGAAAGTAGAAATAATTCAGAATCAGTATGTTTTGCAACAACTACTGCTTGTTGTAAAGCAATAATAGATTGATTGGTAAAACCTATGGGAACGAGAATAATATCTTTAGAAGTCATAATAATTTAATATAGCTTTGCTAATACAAAAGTAAACAAAAACAAGATGAAATCTCACGCTAAAGAAATAAAAGGAGTTTATCACCTAAATTTATTACCAGAACACATTGCAAAGGATATATTTTTAGTCGGTGACCAAGGTAGGGTTAGTGAAATATCAAAGCACTTTGACCGTATAGAATATCAAATAGCTAATCGTGAGTTTGTAACCCATACAGGCTATATAGGCCATAAGAGAATTAGCGCCGTTTCTACAGGAATAGGAACAGATAATGTCGATATTGTTCTTAACGAATTAGACGCTTTAGTGAATACTCATTTGGATAGTGCAAAAGAAAAAGAAGAAAAAACCAGTCTTAATCTAGTAAGACTAGGCACTTCAGGAACTATACAAAGTGACATTGAAGTAAATTCATTAGTCGTATCTTCTCATGGATTAGGCATTGATAACCTTATGCATTTTTATGCTAACAACCAATTTGATAAGGACATGCAACAGGCTATTGACCAACAAATAAAATGGCCTAACGAACTGTCAAAGCCTTACGTCTATTCTGCAGATAATGAACTGCTTAATAAATTTAAAGTTTATCAGCAAGGCATAACAGTTACTGCCCCAGGGTTTTATGCCCCTCAAGGCAGAAAAATGCGTATCCCTTTTGCTATTGAAGATTTACATAAAAGATTGCTTAACTTCAACCATAATGGCACAAAAATAACTAACTTTGAGATGGAGACTTCTGCACTTTATGGCTTAGGCAAACTTATGGGACATAATTGCTTAACTATCTGTACTATATTGGCTAACAGAGCCAGAAATGAATACTCCAACAACCCTAAAGGTGCTATCGAAAATCTAATAGAACAAGCATTAGATAAACTGGTGTAAAATGAACGATAAAGAGCTCAACGCTTTAATTAGTCTTTTGGAAGACCCTGATAAGGACGTCTTTGATTCTGTCAAAACAAGACTTATTGAATTAGGTGTTGATATATTGCCAGAACTAGAAAATGCTTGGGAAAGTAACTTCGATAGTCTTGTACAAGATAGAGCTGAAAAAATCATTCATGAAATACATTTTAGTGGTACCGTTAATTCATTAAAAAAATGGATTAGAACAAGCGATAAAAATCTACTTGAAGCTTGGTTTATTATTAGCAAATACCAATACCCTGATATTGACGAACAATTTTACAGAAACAAAATTTACACTCTAGCTCAACAAGTCAGTACTAAAGTAGAACAAGCCTATTCTGAGTTGGAAAAAATCTCTGCATTTAATAATGTTTTTTTCAAAGAAAATGGATTTAAAGGTAATACAAGGAATTTTCATTCACCTGATAATTCTTTTATTAATAGTCTGATTGACAATCATAAAGGAAACCCTTTATCCCTATCCATGCTTTACATCATTATTGCTAAACAAATAGGCTTACCCATATGTGGAATAAATATGCCCAAACATTTTATCCTTGGTTTTGAAGATGAAAATGAAATTAATGGTGATCCTATCAAATTTTATATCAATCCGTTTAGTAAAGGTTCAATACTCAATCGTCAAGATTTGGAAGTTTTTTTAAAGAGGGAAAAACTAAAAGAAGAATCTAAATATTTTGCGCCTTGCGGAAACACCGCTATTATTAAGCGTTTGATAAATAACCTACTACATTCTTTTACCTTTCAAACGAAAAAAGAAAAAGCCCAAGAAATGATAACATTAATTAGGCTATTTAAATCAACTAAGTAAAAACTATTTAGCGAAGTTTACTGCTCTAGTTTCTCTGATAACAGTAACTTTAACTTGACCAGGATAGGTCATCTCTGTTTCTATCTTTTGTGATATCTCAAACGATAATTTTTCCGCATCGGTGTCCGATATCTTTTCACTTTCTACAACTACTCTAAGCTCCCTTCCTGCTTGGATAGCATAAGATTTAAGAACACCTGGATAAGCTAAAGCTGTATCTTCCAACTCTTTGATTCGCTTGATGTAAGATTCTACAATTTCACGTCTGGCACCAGGTCGAGAACCCGAAATAGCATCACAGACCTGTACAATAGGTGAAATCATAGACGTCATTTCTACTTCGTCGTGGTGAGCACCAATAGCATTACATATATGCTCCTTTTCACCATATTTTTGAGCTAATTTCATTCCTAATATAGCGTGAGGCAATTCTGGCTCATCATCAGGTACTTTGCCGATATCGTGTAACAAACCAGCTCGCTTAGCTGCCTTGGCATTAAGACCTAGTTCAGACGCCATCGTTGCACACATATTAGCAACCTCTCTAGAGTGTTGTAAAAGGTTTTGACCATAAGAAGAACGGTATTTCATACGTCCGACCATTCTTATCATTTCAGGATGTAAACCATGAATTCCTAAGTCAATAGAAGTTCTTTTTCCAATATCGATAATTTCTTCTTCTATTTGCTTTCTTGTCTTCTTAACGACTTCTTCAATTCTAGCAGGGTGTATTCTACCATCTGTAACTAGCTTATGTAAAGCTAAACGGGCAACCTCTCGCCTTATCGGGTCAAAACAAGATAAAAGTATAGCATCAGGAGTATCGTCAACAATAATCTCCACACCAGTAGCAGCTTCTAAAGATCGGATATTTCTCCCCTCTCTACCAATAATTCTTCCTTTGACATCGTCACTATCTATGTTGAATACGGACACCGAATTTTCGATAGCTTGTTCAGTAGCTACTCTCTGAATAGTTTGAATTATGATTTTTTTAGCATCCTTGCTAGCTGTCAATTTAGCTTCTTCTACTATCTCTTGGGCATATGCTAACGATTTCGTTTTGGCTTCATCTTTAAGAGCTTGTACGAGTTCTTCTTTAGCTTCGTCAGCAGATAAGCCAGATATAGTCTCTAAAGCCTCCACTTGTTTTTCTAGCAGCTTATTTGATTTTTCCTCTTTTTGCTGAAGAATCTCCTGTTGCCTAGAGATAGAGTTACGTATTTCGTCTAGCTTTTTTTCTTTATTGCTTACTTGACCTAACTTATGTGAAAGTTTATTTTCTTTCTCTTTGACTCTAGATTCAGAATGTGCTAGTTTCTGATTACGCTGATTGATAACCTTTTCATGCTCAGATTTAAGTTCTATAAACTTTTCTTTAGCTTGTAAAATTTTATCTTTTTTTATCTGTTCAGCTTCTTTTTTGGCCTCAGCTATAATTGAATTTGATTTTTTCTTAGAATTATAGTTAATAATAAAGTACGATATCGCCCCACCAACTAAAACTCCTGTAAGAGTCATCAAAATTATGATTGAATTCATTGTTTTAAGTTTAAAATTAAATACCCACACCAAACGATGAGCTAATAAACTCCTTTTAAAAATGGTTGAGGTAGCTACACAATCGCAAAAGTCCACTGTTCTGTTAAGAAACCTAAAAGGTTGAGGCCGGTTTTTGAAGGCATAAGTCAGTCCTCGAATAAAAACGTGTTGAGTTTAAAAACTGGATTGATTGACGTGGGTATTATTTAAAGAACATTTTTTATAAGTGGCTGTCAATGATAGATTCCATTGCTAATAACTGATCTTCTAGGCTACTATCTACTTTAACCTTTTGCTCATCACCAAGTACTTTAACAGCCATTTCAAGCAAACACATACTCAATAAATCTTGAGTGTCACGAGCTTCAAATTTAGCTTCATAAAGCTTCAGCCTATCTTCGATAGTTTTAACAGCTTTACGAACACCTTCCTCATCTTTTCTATTGATGGTAAGGGGGTAAACCCTATTAGCTACTGTTACTTTAATTTTTAGTTGTTGCATAGAGCAATTTCAAATCATTTATTCAACAAGGCAATGCATTTATCAATTTCACGCACCAGCTCATTAATTTTTTGTTTTGCAGCTTTATTATCTCCTTGGTCTCCGTCTCCCTGAATTGAAGAAGAAAGCTTTAAAACCTTATTTTTTTCATTCAATTGTTGGATAGTTTCGTTTTGAACTTCCAGTTTCTTGGATAATTCATCAACCTTTTGTGAAGAAGTATTTAACTCTTCTTTAATCTGCTGATAGTTAGAGAGTAATAACTCTAACTTATTATGTAATCTCTCGATAGTAACTTTCATATTCAGCAAAAAATTTCCTCAATTGATATGAATAACAAAGGTAACATTGCAATACTTAATTACAAAGTATTCCGTTAATTTTTATAGTATTATTTTTGCGAATGTTTTATTATAGTTTAAACACATAAATATTTTTTGTTGATGTTAAGAAATAGCCTACTCGCTCTTATTATATCTTATTCTACTCTTGTTTTTAGTCAGAATCACCCTCAAGACCTTCACCCTCCTTTAGATATTCCTTTAGTATTATCTGGAACTTTTGGGGAGTTGAGAAGTAATCACTTTCATGCGGGTATTGATATCAAAACCAAAGGTGAATCTGGACTAAGGGTATATGCTATTGCAGATGGCTATGTATCTAGAATAAAAGTTTCTCCTTGGGGTTATGGTAAAGCAATCTATATCACACATGATAATGGATACAGCTCTGTATATGCACACCTAATGCGCTATAATGGTGCTATACAAGAGTATGTGATCAGCAATCAATACGAACAACAAAGCTATGATATTGAGCTATTTCCTGAAAAAGATGAATTGAGAGTCAAAGAAGGTGATATCATCGGCTTGTCAGGAAATACAGGAAGTTCTGCCGCACCACATCTCCATTTTGAAATTAGAGATAGCCAAAACCAATATCCACAAAACGGATTAATGTTTGGTTTTAACGTAATTGACAATATACCTCCAGTAATAAAAGAACTTAAGGTATATGCCAAAAGTAAAAATACTCAAGTTAACAATACCTTTGAAGATCCCATTTTTAAGGTGAAAGGCTCAGGCAAAACATGCTATATTGATGAAACAATTGAAGTTAGTGGCCCATATGCGCTAGGTATCAACACCTACGATTTATTGAATTTTGCTAAAAATAAAAATGGAGTTTACTCCATAGAACTGTTAGTTGATAGTCAATTGATATACTCCCACAGTATGGAGGAATTTGGATTTCACGAAACACGCTATATTAATTGCCATCTAGATTATTCCGAAAAAATAGCTAACAAAAGAAAAATTCACAAATGCTTTATTGAACCCAATAATAAGCTGTCTATCTATGATTATGTTTCTAATAGAGGAATTATAAAACCCAATGGTAGTATTCAGTCTGTTGAAATGCGAATTAAAGACGTTTATGGAAACCTTTCAAAATTGAGTTTTAAAGTCAAAAAGGTTGAACCTAATTTAGAGGCTGTTCATCCTTTGGACACTATTAAATTCACTTCAGTATTTCCATTCAATTCGAAGAATAGTTTTAAAAATGAATCGGTATCAATAGAAATACCAAGTTATTCTCTTTACGACACTTTATATTTCAAATACAATGTTTTTAATGACTCAAGTGATATTTTTCACTCTCCTATTCACTCTATTCATGATGAAGAAACAACGGTACATAACGCATATTCTTTGTCCGTAAAAACAACGGTGCCTGATTCTCTAGCATCAAAAGCATTCATTTGTAAACTCAATAATAAAGGCAAAATAAACTATGTGGGCGGAAAATATGAAAATGGTGTACTTTCTGTGAAAACTAGAAAATTTGGTGATTTTTCAGTAGCAGTTGATACGATTAAGCCTGTTGTTAAAGGCTTAAACATATACCCCGGCAAAACGATTAAAAGCTCTAACCTCAAGGTTACAATTAAAGATGAGCAGACTGATATAAAAAAATATACAGCCACAATTAATGGCAAATGGGTACTAATGGAGTACGAACCTAAGCGTAACCGCCTCACTCACTATTTTGATAAGGATTTGAAACCGGGCAAACACGTATTTAAGATACTTGTTTACGACTCATTAGATAATTTTACTAAATACGAGGCCGTCTTTTACCGATAATTTTAATTGAATGTTTTAATTATCTCATTACAATAGGCGATAATCTCATCTCTTACTTGTTCATAAACGACCATTTTTTCATCATCGCTTCCTTCAGCATCTGCAGGGTCATTAAAAGAATGGTGAATGCGTTGGGTAGCATTTTGAAAATAAGGGCAATTGTCTTTGGCATGATCGCAAACCGTAAAAACTAAATCAAAATGTATATCCTCATACTCTTTCATGGTATTAGAAGTGTGACCATCAAGAGAATAGCCTAAATTTTCCATAGCTTTTTTCATGTAGGGATTAATTCCATGTGCTTCAACACCAGCACTATAAACCGAAAACAATGAATTATCTAACCGCTTTTTCAAAACGACTTCCATCATCTGAGAACGACATGAATTTCCTGTGCACAAAACCAATATTTTTTTCATAGATACTATATCTTCTTTTTATGAGTTATTCTATTTGTTGCCAAAAATAAAATAAATGTGTTTAACTAAAATAAAGTTAATATGAATATTAATACATTTGCGAGTCTATGTTAAAAGGTGTTTTCTGGCATTCATTTATCCTCACTGTATTCCTTTCGTTAAACGGCATTGGGCAAAATGTTAGTGGAGTGATAACTACTTCAGAAAGCTTCTTCCTCCAAGGTGTAAACGTAAGTGTATTAAACGAATCTAAAGGAACTATCTCAGATGGTAATGGCTCGTATTCTATTGACGTTTCTGCCAATAGAAATCAAGAACTTATCTTTTCTTTTATAGGCTATAAAACTCAAAAAATTAAGCTCCCCATGCTTAAAAAGGGGCAAAATTATGAGCTCAATATTGTTATGAAAAACCTGGGCGTTTCCATTGATAATGTGGAAATAGAAGATAAAAAGAATCGAGGCAATACCTTTGAAAAAGTTGATGCTAAACATGTCGTTTCTCTTCCATCTACAAGTAGTGGTGTAGAAGGTTTAATCAAAACATTACCTGGAGTAAACTCTTCTACAGAGCTCAGTTCTCAATACACTGTTAGAGGCGGTAACTTTGATGAAAATCTAGTTTACGTCAATGGCATTGAAGTATATCGACCATTTTTAATACGCTCAGGCCAACAAGAAGGCTTATCCTTTGTAAACTCAGATCTCGTTTCTTCAATACAATTTTCAGCAGGAGGATATGCAGCAAGGTATGGTGATAAAATGTCATCAGTTCTGGATATCACTTACAAAAAGCCTAAGGAATTTGCGGCTTCTACTACAATGAGTTTATTAGGTGCAAATTTACACCTTGAAGGTGCTAATAAATCTAAAAAACTCTCTTACCTTCTTGGAGTAAGACACAAATCCAATGCTTATTTATTAAATAGTTTAGAAACGGAAGGTGAATATAAACCAAGCTTTAGCGATGTTCAAGCATTCCTAAGCTATCAGATTAGTAAACGCTTGTCATTGAATACGCTATTAAATTACTCTAGAAACAAATATCAACACAAGCCTGCCAATAAAACTACTCGCTTTGGAACGATAAGCGTACCCCTTGAATTGCGTATTTATTTTGAAGGTCAAGAAATAGACAGCTACGAAACTTTTTTTAATGCCTACAATCTATCATTTCAGGCAAATGAAAATCTAAAAACAGACTTGACATTTACCGCTTTTCAAACTTATGAAAGTGAAACCTTTGATATATTAGGGCAATACTGGTTATCAGAAGTAGATAATGATTTAGGCTCAGAATCCTTTGGAGAGGCCAGTTTCAATATTGGTGTTGGCTCACACCTAAACCACGCTAGAAACTACCTACAAGCCACTGTATATAACATTGAGCATAAAGGTGTTTACTTTAAAAACGACTTCGAGTTTAGGTGGGGTATAAAAGGGCAAAAAGAGAACATAATTGATGAAATAAACGAATGGACACTAATTGATTCTTCCGACTATTCCCTTCCTCACCCAGTAGATTCAATAGGTGTAGGAATACAAAATCCAACTTCCTTTGTACTCGACGAATCACTTAGAACATCTATTGATTTGAATTCGAACAGATACAATGCTTATATGCAGTTCGAACAAAAACTTGGACGATTTAATCTCAATTCAGGGATTAGAACAGCCTATTGGAGTTTAAATGATGAGTACCTTTTTAGTCCTAGAGCTTCAATTTCATACGAACCATTTTGGGACAAAGATATTGTGTTCAGGTTTGCTACGGGGTACTACTACCAATCACCATTTTACAGAGAACTCAGAGACTTTAATGGTCAGATAAATACCAATATAAAATCTCAAAAATCCTTACACTATGTGCTGGGTAGCGATTATAATTTTAAAATTTGGCAACGACCATTCAAATTAGTAACCGAATTATATTATAAAGATATCACTAACCTTATTCCTTACGAGGTCGAAAACGTTAGAATAAGATATTATGCCAACAATAATGCCGTTGGTTATGCTAAAGGATTTGATTTAAGATTAAATGGTGAGTTTGTTAAAAATATAGAATCTTGGGCGAGTATCTCAATCCTTAGCACCAAAGCAGATATCCTTGACGATAGTTACATAGACAGTGAAGGTAATACCATTGAGCCAGGATATTACGACAGACCTACGGATCAATTGATTAATTTTAACCTATTCTTTCAAGATTATTTACCAAAGAATCCTAATTTTAAGATGCACCTCAATCTTGTATATGGCTCTCGACTACCACTAACCGCTCCAGGAAGCTACAAAGGGCAATACAATTTTACTATTCCAAATTACAAAAGAGTGGATGTCGGCTTTTCTGCTATCATCAAAAAAGAGGGACAAAAAGGAAAAAAATATAACCCTTTCAATTTTACAAAATCCACTTGGATAAGTATGGAAGTGTTTAATTTACTCGATATTGATAATACCATTTCATTTTTGTGGGTAAAAGATACCAATGGTTTTCAATTCGGTGTTCCTAATCGACTCACCTCTAGACTTATAAACATTAAGCTCCACTTAGAAATCTGATTGATTTTTCTATCTTTGCAGACTAATTTTAAGATAGCTTTATGAAGTATCCGTTTATATTATTTTGCATTTTATTAAGTACAGTGACGTTTTCACAAACAAAGTACGATCCGCTTACTACACCCAACACATATAATCAAGCCGATAACCCCAACTATTGGAAAAATAAAGCACCAGCTGGATATTGGCAACAAGATGTACACTATACTATCAAAGCAAATGTTGATGAAACTAAAGATATCATTGATGCTTCGGAAGAGCTTGTCTATTGGAACAACTCGCCAGATGATTTAAACGAACTCTATTTTCACCTCTATCAAAATGCTTTTATACCAAATTCGTATTGCTCAGAGCTACACCAACAGAACAATAAGGCCATAGCCTATGGAAACTATGAGAAAAAAGGATTAGGTACTGTGGTTAAAAATTTGAAAGTAGATGGCAAATCCGTTGAAACTATTTTGGACAACACTATCTTAAAAGTTATTCTTAATGAACCTTTAAAAAGCGGTGATAAAATCACTATCAATATGGACTTCAAAACCTACTTTGATACCGGTTCCCTAAGAAGAAGAATGAAAACTTTTAATGCCTTTGGCAACACGCATTATGACGGTGTACTATGGTATCCAAGAATAGCTGTGTATGACAAAAAGTTTGGCTGGACTAAAGATCAACATCTAGGAAAAGAATTTTACGGTGATTTCGGAACCTTTGATGTAGAATTGACATTTGCCTCCAATTATGTAGTTGAAGCTACAGGAGCATTACAGAATAGAGATGAAGTAATGCCTGCTGATTTAAGAGAAAAGTTAGATATTAAAAACTTTGCCGATAAAGCATGGAACTCCCCTCCTAGCATTATAATACCATACGATAGTCTTTCTAGAAAAACGTGGATTTACCATGCTGAAAATGTTCATGATTTTGCGTTTACAGCTGACCCAACATACAGAATTGGCGAAGTAGAATGGAATGGAATTCGTGCTATTTCCTTAGTTCAAGAGCCTCATGCGTCAAGATGGCAAAATGCAGCCGAATTTGCAGCAAAAGTGATACAAGTATTTTCCGAAGATATAGGCATGTACGTTTACAATAAAATTATTGTTGCTGATGCAAGGGATGGTATGGAATACCCTATGATAACTCTTGATAGTGGTAGTGATCCAGGCTATAGAGGATTGCTAGCTCATGAGATAGGTCATCAATGGTTTTATGCTCAGGTAGGCTCAAACGAAACTTACAGAGCTGCATTAGATGAAGGCTTTACTCAATTTTTAACCGCTTGGGCATTAACAAAAATTGACGGTGAAAATTTAGTTAGAGAAAAGCCAAGTAGTAAATACGGCCAACGTTTTACCAAAGACGTCAAAGCTATAGACTCTAGAGTTTATTATGCATACCTAAGAGATGCCACTAAATATAATGACCCTGCATTAAATACACATTCTGATGACTTTGGAAGTGCTTTAGGACATGGCGGAGGATACAGACACGTTTATTACAAAACTGGCGCTATGCTTTATAATCTTCAGTATGTATTAGGCGACGAGCTCTTTATTGAAGCTATGCAACATTATTTCCAAAAATGGAAAATGGCACATCCCTATTTTGAAGATTTTAGAGAAGCTATCATAGAATATACCAAAGTAGATCTCAACTGGTTTTTTGACCAATGGTTAGAAACTTCAAAAACTATTGATTACAGTATTGACAACATCGAAAAAACGACTGAAGATAATTTCGAAGTCACTTTTGAAAGAAAAGGTGAAATGCAGATGCCTATCGATTTTAGCGTATTCGCTAACGATGGTAAAGAACATAAATTTCACATCCCCAATCATTGGTTTATTAAAAATACAGATGCTACAGTACTCGATAAGTGGCATGCCTGGGGCAAATTATATCCAAAATACACCGCATCAATTAATATACCTTCAGGAATCGACTATGTAGTCATTGACCCCAGTCAGCGATTAGCGGATAGGTACATGCTAAATAACGTCAGTAAAGTTCCTATGGATGTAGATTTCGATTCTAAAATATGGAATATGCCCAATTGGAAAAAATATGAATTGAATGCTAGACCAGATTTGTGGTGGAATAATTATGACGGCGTTAAGGTGGGTTTACACTTCAATGGTGATTATATGAATTATCATCATAAAATAGATGCTAATATATGGCTGAACACAGGTATACTTCAAGACTATCAGTATTATGACTCCTATAAAAATGAATACAACCCATTCTCTTACCGCTTTAACTACAACACAGGTTTAGACAAATTCAGTAAGCATACAGACATGACATTACATAGCCGTATGCTTGATGGGTTGAACCTTAATAAGATTCAATTAAAAAAATACGACTACTCTAAAAAGAATCTTTTCTATGCAGGTTTTAAAAGCATGTATAGAGCCAATATATCTGATTTGAGATACACTAATTATAAGGTTTGGGAAAACGATAAATTTAATAATATAGCTTCTTTTGGTTGGACTCACTCCTACTCCTATAAAGGCGGAAAGGGTAATATAAATTTAGAACTAACGAGCTCTTCTGTTGGTAGCGACTACGACTATTCTAAAGTTGAATTGACCTCCATACACAAAAGTAAGCTAGGTAAGCTTCAACTTAACACAAGGATATTTGGTCAATATGGTAGTGGCTCAAATTGGGCAGGCGAATCTAAATTAAATTTAGCTGGAGCAAACTCAGAGGAATTAATGGAGAATAAATTTACACGCTCACAAGGCTTTATTCCTAACGAATGGCTAGGTTATGACAATACTACCAATCATTTTCATATGGGCGGAGGCTTAAACCTTAGAGGCTATACAGGTTATTTTTCTCCTGAAATAAATGCCAATGGAGATAATGTATCTAGCTATCAAGGGGAAAGTGGAGTTTCTATAAATGCCGAATTAGAAATACAAAAAATACTTCCCATAATAAAAAATCAATCTAAGTTGAAGACCTATCTATTTGCTGATGCAGGGATAATTAACACAACAGAGATTACATCCGAAAACTATAAAGATGCATTTTCTAATTTGCGTTCTGATGCAGGTATTGGTATCGCATTGACACTTAACAAATGGGGCGCTCTACAAATGGTCAAACCTCTTACTCTAAGAGTAGATTTCCCATTTTTCTTGAATAGGTATCCTTACGTAGATGAAGGTAATATTCAAACAAATAGATTTGTAGTAGGCATAGGCAGAACATTTTAATAAAATGAAAAAGATTTTAGTAACAGGGGGAGCAGGATATATCGGTTCACATACACTTGTGGAATTATCAGCCAACGATTTTGAACCAATTATTGTAGATAACCTATGCAATACATCAATTCAAAATATTCAAGGTGCTGAAAAAATAATTGGTAAAAGCATCTCTTTTTATAATGTTGATTGCACGGATGAAGATGCTTTGAATGCAGTATTTGAGCAGGAAAAAAGTATTGAAGGTGCAATACATTTTGCTGCATTCAAATCAGTAGAAGAGTCTGTAAGAGAACCCGAAAAATACCATTCTAATAATATAGGCTCATTACAAGTGTTGCTTAATGTAATGAAAAAGCATAATGTAGAAAATATCATTTTCTCTTCTTCCTGTACTGTATATGGAAGTCCTGATATATTACCAGTCAGTGAAAGTGCGCCTTTCAAAAAGGCAGAGTCCCCGTATGGAGAAACCAAACAATTGTGTGAAGAACTATTAAATAATACAAAAATATCAAGTATATCATTACGCTACTTCAATCCTATTGGTTCTCACGAAAGCGGAGTAATCGGCGATTGCTCGTCCGATAAAGCTAGTAATTTAGTTCCTATAATAACAGAAACTGCTATTGGTAAGAGAGAACAAATAACTGTCTTTGGAGACGATTACGACACGCCCGACGGCACTTGTTTAAGAGATTATATCCATGTAGTTGATTTAGCTAATGCACACGTAAAAGCCCTACAATATGTAATGAAAAACAAAGGCAAATCAGCATTCAATATAGGTACAGGAAACGGAGTTAGTGTACTACAAGCAATTCATATTTTTGAAAAGGTAAATAACATCAAAGTCAATTACAAAATTGGTCCTCGAAGAGCAGGTGACGTTGAGAAAATATATTCCGACAACACTCTATCTACAAATGAACTAAAATGGAAGGCTCAAAAGACACTCGATACAGCTATGCTTAGTGCATGGAAGTGGGAAAACCAAAAAAAATAATTTTACTTTTACAGCCAATGAAAAATCAAGAAACCATACTATTTGTATCTCCAAGATTAAGTGGTTTCGCTAAAAACGATTTAGATATTTTATCACAAAGGTATCGTGTAAAACAAAATATATACGATTGGGATAAGAAAAGTAAAACACCTTTACACCTAATAAAACAATTTACATTTCTTCTTTTCAATATTTGGTCTATCAATAAAATAGTGATTGAATTTGCTGGTTATTGGTCACTTTTACCCACACTATTTGGAAAGTTATTAGGTAAAAAGAGTATCATTATAACACACGGTACAGATTGCGCTAATTTGACTTCACTACAATACGGTAGTCTAGGCAGAAAGTATTTAAAAACATTCTGCTATTTATCTTTTCGGTTAACAGATTTAATATGCCCAGTAAGTGAATCTTTAATGAAAGTTGAGAATCACTTTCATAATAAGCCGAATGAAGTTGAACAGGGTATATTATCATTTTTTCCAAATATTAAAACACCATTCAAAGTCATTCATAATGGCTTAGATATTGACTTCTGGAAAACAACAAGCTACAATAAAAAGTCTAACTCTTTTTTAGCTGTATTTTCGAGTCAACAATATCAATTAAAAGGTGGCGAATTAATTTTTACGATGGCTTTTCGCATGAAAAATTGCACATTCGAAATTGCAGGACTAGAAAAACCAACTTCACTCATAAATATACCAGAAAACATCATATTTTTAGGGCATTTAAATAAAGATGAGCTAAAAGAAAAATACATTGAGCATGAGTTTTACTTTCAACTTTCAAGCTTCGAAGGTTTTGGCTTATCCCTATGTGAAGCTATGTTAGGGCAATGTATTCCAATAGGTTCTTCGGTAAATATGATACCAGAAATTATAAGTGATAATGGCTATGTATTAGAAAACAAAAATGCTTTTGAACTTGAAAAAATTTTAAACGATGCAATTCAGAAAACGGATAAGAAAGAAGTGGCATCTAAAGCTCAAAAGAGTATTATTAATAGATATAGCATAGAAAGAAGGTCTGACAAACTATTAGAAATATTGAGAGAATTAAACTAATCCCTGATTCATTTCCTTCTTAGCTTTTCCATGCTATTATGAATTATATGGCTAATATCCTCTGACAGTTTAAAATACTGAACAACAGCAATCACTAGAGAACAAGCAATAACACAGCGTATAATAATGTTTATTATAGATGATATTAGAGATGCTGATGAAAGTGGTAAAATACTTATCAAAAAGTAAATAACTAAAATCATTAGTAAAGCAATAGCGGTTTTGATACTAAAAGGATGAAAATTCATTTTTTTGTAGACGTACAACATTCGTACTGAATTAAACGTCAGAATAGAGACAAAAGTTGCTAATGCCGCCCCATTAATTCCAAATTTTGGAATAAAAATAACGTTGGTAATAAAGGTGACAATAAATAGGAAAATATTAAAATAAATAATTGATTTATAATAAGACGAGTGAATCAATATTAAACCATGTAAGCCTGCAACAAGATTAACCAATTGAGCTGAACCGATAAACAAAACGACATACTTTCCATGAGAAAACTTTTCAGGAAGTATTTGTAAAATATCATCAATATTTAACATAACACACAAAAATATAACCCCACCTATTATCAATAAATTAATGGATGTCTTAGAGTAAATATTCTGAATATTATTCTTGTTATCTTCTTCAAATGATTTAGCTATTAAAGGCGAAGAAATAGAAGAAATAGATCGTGAAGGAACCTTTATAACACTGCCTATAAAAAATGCTAATCCATAATAAGCGACTTGCTTCAAATCTAAGTAATGTTCTATCATTAACATATCAAAACGAGAAACCAAAACTGCCGCTCCCCCTCCTGTAAGTACATAAAAGCCATATTTAAACTGTTCTTTTAAATGTGCTTTTGAAAAATTAAATGAAAATGAAAGACGTTTATTTTTTAATTGAATATAAAATAACGCCATCAGCTTCACGATATATATAGCTATATAGCAATACAAAAACTGATGAAATTGTATCCATTCATAGTTGTATAGTATCAATAAAAAAAGCACCCCAATCCTAACAAATACTTCGTTAAAAAAAACAGGGGTTGAAGAGTCTAAATATGAACGGGATATACTAGAGAATAAATCAAAAAAGCTAAGTGAGAACACTAGAAAACCAACAAGATAAAAATACTCTTGCAATAGTGGCGTTGATTCTAGAGATGAAAGCAAATAATTTTCAAAAAAGAAAAAAACTAATAAGAAAAGTAAAAAGCCTATACCACAAAGTATAAATGAAAAGCTAAACAATTCTCTTTTATCTTTTAGTTTAGGAAAGAAACGCAATAAAATGTTCGGACTACCTAAATGAGAAAAAGTAGAAAAAATGACAGAATAGGAAACCAAGATTTGTAATAATCCCCAATATTCAGGGTTACTTTCAAATACGTGCGGAAAAATTAAAATGGTGTTTATAGCACCAATAATAATTCCCAAATAAAGGTTTATGGAGTTGTTAATACTTTGCTTCCTTATTATTCCCATACATTACAAATGTAAAAGATTTAATTCAGTTGATAGAATCCGAAAAAACTTTTATTAAACACTATATTTGTAGAACTTAACCTATTAACGATGAATATTTTAATTTTAGCACCTCACCCCGATGATGGTGAATTTGGTTGTGGAGCAAGTATAAAAAGATGGGCAGACGAAGGAGCAACAATTCACTACTTAGCTTTTTCCCCTTGCTATAAGTCCATTCCTAAAGATTTTGACAAAGATGTTCTATTTACTGAATTAAAAAATGCCTGTATTCATCTAGGTATTCAATCCGAAAATATACACACCTTTGACTATCCAGTCAGAGAATTCCCAAAATACAGACAAGAAATTTTAGAAGATTTAATAGCTTTTCGTAAAAAATTTGAGAAAGTAGATTTAGTCGTTCTTCCTAATTCTACAGATGTTCATCAAGACCATCAAGTTATACATCAAGAAGGAATACGTGCATTTAAACATTCTAGCATTTTGGGTTATGAGTTGGTATGGAATAATTTGAGTTTTACATCTAACTACCATACAAAACTAAACTCAGAGCAATTAGACGCAAAATGGAGTGCTATTTCAGAGTACAAATCTCAAGGTTTTAGAAATTACAAATCTAAATCGTTTATTGAAGGATTAGCTAGAGTTAGAGGCACTCAAATAGGTAGTGAGTTTGCCGAAGCTTTTGAGCTGATTAGATGGGTAAACTAATCTGTTGCAATAGACTTTTTTGCTTTTCATTTAATGTACCACAAACTATATCTTGTATAGCCCAATCTATATTGTAGGGTATCATATCAAATAATTGATTGGTTGGATCAAAAATTAGGAATGAGGTTCTATTACTATCAATAGTGATAATATAATCACCAATCATTATGGAGTTTTGAAGCCATTCCATTTCACCCAATTCAACAGGTTTTCCATCGAGAAGTGTAGTGTAATACCTATACTCCTCACCGTTTTTAACAACTACAATTTCTCCAGAATTGGTACTTGTCGCCAATGAGATATTATCGGTCTGTTTACCACCGTGAGGGTGTTGCATATTTTCAATAATGGTTTTTAAACTATTATCTTTCATATTGATTTGCATCATCTTACCCTCATGAAAAAAGGTCGCTAAAATTAGATGAGATTGATCAACATGATAAGCTACGGAATTAATAAAAGCAGAACGTTGAGCTGTTGGTAAACTTTGAGCTTTAGGATTATCAATAAGAAGATACGCTCTACCCTCTTTGTCCCATTCTTCAGCTTGTTTTTTATCTCTTGTAAGTAAAACATCTGTATTAGTTTTAGGATCTTTGCCTTTTTCGAAACCATTTTCCCAAGCAAACCATTCCCAACATAGTTTTGAATGACTTAAGCTATATTCAAAGATGCAGTCGAATCCAGAAGAAGATACCATCAATCTATTGTCATCAAAAGGTGAAAAAGAAACTGTATGTATATAGCTGAAGTAATCGTTTTCTAAGGTTTGAATTTCATCTGTTAAAACAAAGACTTTATCTTCAGATGAGACAGCAAGTTTATTGTGTAAAAAATCGACACCTCTAGGCTCTTTGAGTTGACATAGAACTTCATCATTAAAAAGCTTACCATTATTGATACTTAAAGACACCACACCACCCATGGCGGGTTCTCTACGTTTGGTACTTCCTGAACGTTTGTTTTTTTTTGAATCCAGATATCTTTTGCGAATAGCTTGTAAGTCAAAGCTCTTCACGGTAAGAAGCAAATCTATTTGACCATAGAACGTGTTATCTCTTCTAAACTTACTGATATCTATTCTTTTCATCTGGACAGATTGTTAAGTTTATTGGCTAATTTTTCTGTGAGGCCTTTTCTAGTAAAGCGTTCTAAATCTTCATGACTAAAGTCAGCAGGAGTTTCTTTCTTCCAGTTTTGATAAGCATTTTCTATTTGCTTCATTATCAAATTTTTATCACCATAATCTAGCATATCATCTCTTTTAGCGTCCGTAAGTAAGGCTGAAGCATTACCCCCTTTTGGACCTATGGCTAGAATAGGGTTTCCTGTTGCTAGATATTCAAATAACTTACCCGTTATAATTAGATGGTTTCTTTCTGATACTGGGATAACAAACAATAATAAATTGGCATCTAACATTCGCTGAACCGCTGTGTGATGGGCAGCAAAACCTTCTAAAGAAAGTTGTTCTTCCAATCCGTTTTCTTGTATTGATTTTACAATAGATGGATCAACATTACCTGTTAGAACAATCTTTAAATCAGATTTAAATTGGGGGGTTATATGAGATAATTCTTTTAAACATTCCCAAACAACAACAGCATTTTGATTTGGCTTAAAATTCCCAACATAGGAAATAGTAAACTTTTCCGTATTGTTTTTTTTCAAACTTTTAAAATCTTCATCATCAAAACCATTGTATATTAAGCTAATGTCTTTTGCTCTATCAGAAAATTCTTCAAGCATTCCATTACTAACAACAGATATAGAATCCGCATTTTTGAGAACTAAATCTTCAAGTTGTTTATCTCTCTTTTTGGTGCTTTCAGTACGAGGAAAAAAAGCATTATAAAATACAGTAGTCCAAGGGTCTCTTAAATCGGCTATCCAAGGTATGTGATGTGTTTTTTTAAGGGTATTAGCAATGAGGTGTGAGCTATGAGGCGGACCTGTACTAATTATAGCATCAATCTGATGTTCTTTGAAAATTAAATGGGCTTTTCTAATAGCAAATCTATTCCACCCTACTCTAGCGTCAGGTATGAAAAAATTAGCCCTTACATATAATGCTAAGCGTTGAAAAAAAGAACTGCCTTGAAGACCTATAGCACCTACAGTAGCATCTTTAGTTTTCTTACCTTTTAACAAATTGTACCATCGGAAAGGCTCAAAAGATTGACTCCTATAAACTTCTAAACCCTCAGGAATATCTTGTTCCAAAGTCTTATCTGTTGAAGGGTAACTGCCATTGTCTACCGTTAAAATAATCGGCTCCCAACCAAACTCTCTCAAATACTTACTAAACTTTAAAAATCGCTGAACACCTGGTCCTGAACCCGGTGGCCAATAGTAAGTAATTATGAGAACCTTTTTCATTAGTCTTTTAACTCTTTGTAAACAGCACCGAATAAGGCTACAATTACAATAAGTGAACTAAATAAAGAAATATTCTCGGTGGCATAGTAGGTGTCAGGCTCAAACTTAAATTCTATGGTGTGTTGTCCTGATGGAATTGGCATTGCACGTAATACATAATTTGCTCTTATATGAGGCATTAGCTCACCATCAATGTATGCATTCCAACCGTGAGCGTAGAAAATCTCTGAAAACACAGCAAATTGATCACTAATTGCAGATGAACTATATGTAAGACTATTTGCTTTATAATCCGTCAATTGGATTGTTGCTGTACTATCAAAATCTATGCTTGAAGGGATTTCATATCGTTTATCAATTACTACCTGATTAGCAGTATTAATCTGGCCTAGCTTTTGAATTTCATCATCAGCATTTTCAGCTATCACTAAATCCGAAACAAACCAAGCGTTGCCTAAATTATTAGGGTTACGCTGAGCAATAGGCTGATTATTTTCACCTCTTACTATAAAGTATTTAGCATTAAGCATATTCATAACGTTCATATTTCCTTTTGAAATATGAAAATCTATTAGCTCTTGATAGCGCTTTAACTTAGCTCCATGATATCCGCCAATAGACTTGTGGTAATAAGATGTGGAGGCATCGTTGAAAGGACTAACAGTGGTATTATAGACTCTGAAATTTGGGTCAGGGTCTTGTAATATTTGACTATCAGCTAGCGATGGTGAATAAGGCTGTAGTATTTTTCTTTTAGCCTTGAAATTTTCATCGTTTAAATAACGCTTATTGACTGTCCACATATCACCAAGCACAAGGACTCCAATGAGAATTATTAATGGAACTTTCTGAATTCTTTTATTCAAATATAGCCATATACCAGCCGCAGATAAAAGAATGAAGGCTAAGGAACGAAAAGCATCAGCAGTAAATAAAGAAGCTCGATCTATCTGAAGTGCATCACTTAATGCTTGACCATATTGAGCATCATTCAAACCAACAAAATCAAAAAAGGCTGTAGGCATAAGGGCAAAAACAACACACAACCCACCTACTATTCCTAAAGCATATTTAAAGGATTTCATCACCTCGATTGATTTACCTTCTTTTAGAATCTTATTTAAGGCTAGTATTCCAAGCAATGGAATAAGTAACTCCACTATAACTAAGGTAGTTGAAACCGCTCTAAACTTATTGTATCCTGGAACAAAATCAAGGAAGAAATTAGTCAATGGCATCAAATTTTTACCCCAGCTTAAAGCTAACATTAGTAAAAAGGCAGTCATAATCCACCATCGTAAATATCCTTTTATCAAGAACAATCCCAGAACAAAAAGAAAACAAGAAATGGCACCAGCATAAACAGGGCCAGAAGTAAAAGGTTGTGAACCCCAGTACAATGGTAGTTGCTTTATAATGTTTTTCGCTTGACTTGATTGTTGTGAATTTTTAAAAAGTCGATATGTTTCAGAGTCTGTCGTTAAGGGACCGCCCGATGCTCCCCCATGAAAATTTGGAATTAGTAAGGTAAAGGATTCTGCCTTACCATAACTCCAAGCAGTTGCATAATCTCTATCAAGACCTGATGTTTTATTAGATTGATTGTCAGTCAGTTCGGATTTTCCTCTTGTACTTTCGCTACCATATTCCATTGTAGTAGCGATTCTACTAACACTGGTTAACGTACCGATAGCTCCTGCTAATACAAGAAAAGCCACGTGTTTAAAGAAAACAGGCAATGTTTTTTCTTTTATGGCTTGAATAAGTTTTGCAATTCCAATAATAATCAACGTCAGAACTAAGTAGTAGGTTATCTGAAAGTGATTAGCATTGAGCATTAATGAAGTGAATAAAGCTGTTAATGCTGAACCCATTAATATCTTCCCCCTAAAAACCATGAGAAAAGAGGCTAATATAGGCGCCATATAGCCTATGGCATGAGCTTTGGTGTTATGACCTGCTTCTATAATTATAAAAAAATAGGAAGAAAAAGCATAAGCTATTGCTCCAACAATAGCTAATCGATAATCTATACCTAATGAAACGAGTAGAAAGTAAAACCCAAGCAGATAGAGAAATACTGCTCCAGCAGGTCCTGGCAAATATAATTTGAAAAAATTTCTACAATAAGAAATGAGGTTTTTCTTGTATAAAACTGAAATCTGATAAGCGGGCATACCACTAAACATAGAGTTTGACCAAAGTGGTTCTTCATCGTATTCAGAACGATGATCAACAATTTCTTTAGCCATTCCTGTAAACTGTTTGATATCTTGTTGGTCAATTTTCTTGCCCTCTAAGACAGGAGAAAGGTAAGTTAGAGATATCAATACAAAAATCACAACTGCTGAAACATGAGGAATCAGCCTTTTCCAATCTAGTGTTTTCATAATTTATTATTTATGAGTTATCATCTATTTCTTCAAAGTCAACGTATTCACCGACCGAAGAATTAGACTGTTTTTTTTGTTTTGAAGTTTTATCAATAGAAACTTCTCCCTCTCTCTTTTTAGGTTCGTTGGGTCGCATATTGCTGTGTGCTTTCTTAACCATTGTCTTAAACAAAAAAGGAAGTAAAAGTCGGCTTAAGAAACGAACCGAATAAAAAATAATAAGTATTAATAATAGCGCTTTTAACATACTTTAACGACTCAAATATAAGCTTCTTTCAGAATATACCTTTTTGAAGAATGGATCCTTCAAATCATCAATAAAATGAATGGCTTCACCAGTCGACTTCATCTCTGGTCCTAATTCTTTGTTTACATTAGGGAATTTGTTGAAAGAGAACACAGGTACTTTAATGGCATAACCATTTTTCTGAGGATCAAAATTAAAGTCTGTGACCTTTTTCTCCCCAAGCATTACTTTTGTGGCGTAATTAACATAAGGTTCTTTGTAGGCTTTAGCAATAAAAGGAACTGTTCTAGATGCTCTAGGGTTAGCTTCAATAACATAGACTACTTCATCTTTAATAGCAAATTGAATATTTATCAAGCCTACTGTTTTTAAAGCTACTGCAATTTTATTGGTAATATCTATCATTTGCTGACGCACATTATCACTCAGGTCAAAAGTGGGTAATACAGCGTTTGAATCTCCAGAGTGAATACCACAAGGCTCAATATGTTCCATTATACCAATGATGTAAACGTTTTTACCATCACAAATAGCATCTGCTTCTGCCTCAATAGCATTATCCAAGTAGTGGTCTAACAATACTCTGTTACCAGGAATGTCTTTCAATAAATTGACGACGTGGTGTTCTAATTCAGATTCGTTAATTACAATTTTCATGCCTTGACCGCCTAATACATAAGAAGGCCTAACCAATATTGGAAAATTTAAATCTTTTGATAATTCTATGGCTTCTTCCGCAGTTTCGATAACTCCAAATTCAGGGAATGGCACATTATTATCTCTTAATAAAGTAGAAAAACGTCCTCTATCCTCTGCAAGGTCTAGCGCTTCATAGCTAGTACCCATAATTTTGATACCGTAACGTTCTAACTTTTCAGCTAGTTTTAGTGCCGTCTGACCACCTAATTGAACAATAACACCTTCTGGGTTCTCGTGTTTAATGATATCGTAGATGTGCTCCCAAAAAACAGGCTCAAAATATAATTTGTCTGAAGTGTCAAAGTCAGTAGATACTGTTTCAGGGTTACAGTTAATCATTATGGTTTCGTATTCGCATTCTTTTGCGGCTAATACGCCATGAACACAACAGTAATCGAACTCAATTCCTTGACCTATACGATTGGGTCCAGAACCTAAAACAATAATTTTCTTTTTATCGGAACGACTACTTTCATTTTCAGAGAATGATTCGCCATTTGCTAATTGTTTTTTAGACTCAAAAGTAGAGTAATAATAAGGAGTTTTCGCCTCAAATTCTGCAGCACAAGTATCAACAAGCTTATATACCCTATTGATTCCCATTTCTGTTCTTAGATTGTTGACTTCACTCTCTAAGCACCTTAATAGGTGGGCTATTTGTCTATCAGCATACCCCTTCATTTTAGCTTCTAAAAGCAATTCATTAGGGATATTTCCAATATGGTATTTCTCAATTTCAAACTCCAACATTACTAGTTCTTCCAATTGTCGTATGAACCAATAATCCATTCTTGTGATATCGTAAATAGTTTTCAAAGGAATACCTAATCTAATAGCGTCATAAATTCTAAATACCCTATCGCTACTAGCATATTTCATAGCATGTAGAATATCATCTTGATTAGTCCAATTTTTGCCATCAGCACCCAAGCCATTCCTACCTATCTCTAAAGATTGACAAGCTTTTTGTAAAGCTTCTTGAAAAGATCGACCAATTCCCATCACCTCGCCAACAGACTTCATTTGTAAACCAAGGACTTTATCGGCACCATCAAATTTTTCAAAGTTCCAACGTGGTATTTTTACAATTACATAATCTAAAGTTGGCTCAAAATATGCCGATGTAGATTTTGTAATTTGATTATCGAGTTCATCAAGTGTATATCCAATAGCAAGTTTAGATGCTATTTTGGCAATAGGATAACCTGTAGCTTTAGATGCCAAAGCCGAAGAACGAGAAACTCTAGGGTTAATCTCAATAGCTATAATATCTTCCTTTTTATCAGGAGAAACTGCAAACTGAACGTTACAGCCACCCGCAAAATCACCAATAGCACGCATCATTTTGATAGCCATATCTCTCATGCGTTGATAAGTGGTATCAGATAGAGTCATGGCAGGAGCAACCGTTATGGAATCTCCTGTATGAATACCCATTGGATCCATATTTTCAATAGAACAAATAATGATAACATTATCATTTTTATCTCTCAACAATTCAAGCTCATATTCTTTCCATCCTAGTAAGGCTTTGTCTATCAATACTTCGTGAATAGGCGAAATAGCCATACCTCTTTTTAAGAGTTCATCAAAGTCTTTCGCTTCATGTACAAAAGATGCACCACTACCCCCTAAAGTATAAGATGCACGAATACATAATGGAAAGCCAAATTTTTGAGCAATTTCCTTACCTTCTAGATATGAAGTAGCCGTTTGTGAGGGTGCACAATCGATACCTATACGACTCATTAATTCTTTAAACTCTTGTCTGTCTTCAGTAATATTAATGGCATCAATATCAACACCAATAATATCTACACCATATTTTTCCCAGACACCTTTTTCATCAGCCTCTATACATAAGTTTAGTGCTGTTTGTCCACCCATAGTTGGAAGAACAGCATCAATTTTACGTTCTTCTAGAATCTCTTCAATAGATTCAACAGTTAGAGGTTTTAAATAGACATGATCTGCAACAACAGGATCAGTCATTATCGTTGCTGGATTAGAATTTATTAATGAAACTTCTATTCCTTCTTCAGCAAGAGATCTAGCAGCTTGAGAGCCAGAGTAGTCAAATTCACAGGCTTGACCAATAACAATTGGACCACTACCTATTATTAAAATGGATTGTATTGAGGTATCTTTGGGCATAATTAAAAGTGTATGTGCGAATATATTTTATTTAAAAAAAGAGCCAACTGATTTAATATTGAAACTATTAACAAAAAACATAGATTTTTTAACAGTATAGCTCAAAAAAAAGGTGTTGCAAAAGCAACACCTTAAATATCTTAAACAAACGATTAACGCTTGTGTCTTGGTTCATCTGAAACCGTTAATCTTTTTCTACCCTTAGCCCTTCTACTTGCCAATACTCTACGGCCGTTAGCTGATTCCATTCTATCTCTGAAACCGTGCTTGTTTCTTCTTTTTCTATTCGAAGGTTGAAATGTTCTTTTCATCTTGTTTGTTATTTATCCGAAATGGTTTGCAAATTTACACTCTTTTTTCTTTTAACAAAGGATTTTAAAAAGATTATTGAACACTAATTTTATGTGTACTAACACCTGTTTCATCCGTTAATTTTAAAATATAAATACCGTTACTAAGAAAATTGGTATTTAGCTGTATATTATAAACATCACTAGCATTAAATACTTTATTACCTTGAATATCATACAAATTTACTTGAGACTTATTCGTCAAATTTAAGTTCAAAACATCTGAACAAGGGTTAGGATAGATGGCGTTTTTATTATTGACTAAAACATCTGTCCCTAAAGGATTGTCATAATTTACTTCAAAAAGATATAGACCTGTTTGCATATCAGAAATTAAAATATTTCCCGAAGGTAAAAAAGGATAAACACCCCAAGCGCCCATATAACTTTCGTGATGGTCTGGCTCAAAAGTGTCGTAATAACCTATTAGAATAGGTGTAAATGGATCGGAAATATCATGAACATAAAACCCATCGTGATAATAAGCAGTGTACAAATAATTACCATTAATAATTTGATTGTGTGGAATTGAGTTTTCATCTACACCTGAACCAAACAAAGCAACGACTTCAATATTGGAAAAATCAGAAATATCAAGCATTTTCATTCTCATACCCCAAGTTTCATCCGCCATAGCATAATAGTTGCCATCGGTAGTAATCCAACCAGAATGGTTATAACCTTGATCGGGATAAGTCGGCAATGTCCCTATAACTTCGTGCGATTGATTTTCTAATGTAGTTTGACTAAAATCAACAATTACAAACCCTAGTGTGCCGGTATTGATATAGGCTGTATCATTTTCTACATATACATCATGCGAACTTAGTAATGAAGTGTTGTATAGAAACTTTGGGTCAATAGGGTTTTCTAGAGTATAAATATCCCCATTCGTAGTATATAGTCGAGCCTTTGCTGTATCAATAAAAATATTGTGCGAACGATAAAATAAATCTGAAGAATCATAAACCACAGAAACCGAATCAGGTAATGTTGATATATCTATTATCTGCAATGAACTTAACCCTTCATCTGAAACGGCGTATAAATAGTTCTGATAATCATGATAATCACGATGAATAATTTCATCACCTACTACTCTACCTGCAACAAAAGCGATCTCAGATGCTGTTGAAGGATTTGTTACATCAAAAAAGTGTGTTCCAGCAGTAGAGCCAATAATAGCGTATTCCCTATCATCAACAACAACGCCCCATACTTCATTGTACACGTTATCAAATGCCTCGGAGCCAATTAATGTATCCACACTCCATTGATATAAAAGATTAATATTCTCTGAATCTTGAGCTTGAATAGTAGTAGTGAATAGAATGTAAAAAAGCGTTGTAAATTTTAAATTTTTCATTTTACACCAATGTTTTTATTAGTTCTTCTACAATTACAGTAAGCTTGGGCTCTGCAACTTCTGCTACCTGTTGTATTTCTTCATGACTTACCTTTTGTATTTTTCCTGGCACTCCTAAATCTGTAATAACAGATATAGCAAAACATGGAATACCCATATGACGAGCCACAATAACCTCTGGTGCCGTCGACATTCCTACCGTGTCAGCACCAATAATTCTAAGGTATTTGTACTCAGCAGGGGTTTCCAAACACGGTCCAGTTACAGCAGCATAAACACCCTCAAAAACACGATAACCTCTATCAACACCGATTTGCATAGCCACATCTATCATTGATCGCTCATAAGCATCGCTCATATCTGGAAAACGTGGACCTAAAGTGTCTAAGTTTGCACCTACTAAAGGACTTGGAATTAAATTAATATGATCGTTGAGAATCATTAAATCTCCAACTTCATAATCGGGATTTACACCACCACTAGCATTCGATATAAATAAATGCTCAATCCCTAACATTTTCATCACTCGTACAGGCAAAGTAACTTCTTGCATAGAATAACCTTCATAAAAATGAAATCGTCCTTGCATAGCCACTACTGGAACATCAGAAAGTAAACCAAAAATTAATTTTCCACTATGACCTTCAACTGTAGAAACTGGAAAATCTGGGATATCTTTATAGGAAAGAGTTTGTTTTATATCAATTTTTTGGATTAGTCCGCCCAATCCTGTACCTAAAATAATACCCGCCTTAGGTTTGAAGGGCATTCTCTGCTCTAGGAACTTTGCTATCGACTCTATTTTGCTCAACATATTTTAAAATTAATTCGTTAAAGTTAGTTTTACCTTGAAATTTAAATTCTATTGGAATGTATGCAATAGATACATCCTTAAAATAACTTTCATATAGTGCTAAACGGGTAGCATCTTTTTCAGTGGTTAAAATTAACTTTTCTTCTGAATCAATCTTGTTATAACATTCAATTATTTTTTTAATATCTTTTTTCTTGAAAGAATAATGATCTCTAAAATCAAAATGCTCTACAATTTCTGAATTTGAGTTGACATAATCGTATAGGTTCTGTGAAGACGCAATAGCAGTAAGTAAAATTACTTTTTTGCCTTCAAATTGTATGTCATTTTCTGAAAAAAGACTAATTGGGGGCAAATAATTGAGATATGAATAACATAATTTTTGATGAAAAAACGGCGCTATTTGTTCTTTTAAGCGGTATTCATCAAGAGGTAATAAAGGGTATGGTGTTTTAGTAACAACTATTATATCAGCTCTTTTAAAATTATTTTTAGATTCTCTTAAACTGCCAAAAGGGAGCAAATGATCGTTGATAAATAAATTATCATAAGTCGTTAACAATATATTTAAACCCGGCTTAACCCACCTGTGTTGAAAGGCATCATCAAGTAAAATCAAATCGCATTCTTCATGTATAATATGTTGAATACCATTATTCCTATTTTCAGAAACAGCAACGTTAACATCTGGAAATTTACGAGCAATTTGTAATGGCTCATCACCAACGTCTTTAACGATAGATTTTTCTGAAACCCACTGAAAGCCACTAGAATCTCTACCATATCCTCTACTCAAAACAGCTAAACCAGCTTTATTGTCAATAAGTTTTAGAATGTATTCTACTAGGGGTGATTTACCACTACCACCAGAGCATAAATTACCTACAGAAATTATTGGCACTGAATATTCTTTGGAAGAAAAAATACCATAATCAAAAAATATATTCCTAATGAATACAACTAGACCATAAAAAAAGGCAATAGGAAGAAGAAACAATTTTAAAAATGGCATATTCAAATTAAAGGGAATAAATTTTCATTCACAACAAATATATATAAATTATTAAATACTATTTTTGGATTTATGAAAATAAATGAAATAATCAAACATCTAGAACAATATGCACCTCTTCAACTTCAAGAAGACTATGATAATTCTGGATTAATTACAGGTGATAAAAATTGGGAAACATCGAGCGCTTTAGTTTGCTTAGATTGCACCGAAGAAGTAGTTGATGAAGCTATAAAAAAATCATGTAATCTGATTATTGCACACCACCCTATTGTCTTTAGTGGTCTTAAATCTTTTAATGGCAAAACTTATATTGAACGCACTATCATCAAGGCTATAAAAAATGATATTGCCATTTATGCAATTCACACCAACTTAGATAATGTTAAAAATGGTGTAAATGAAGCTATCGCCCAAAAAATTGGAATTTTAAATTCCAAAATCCTCAGACCCAAAAAGGATTACGTCAAAAAATTAAGCTTCTACTGCCCTATTTCTGAAGCAGAAAATGTTAAAGAGAAACTTTGGGAAGCTGGAGCGGGAAACATTGGCAATTATAGTCATTGTAGCTTCACAACCGAAGGTCAAGGCACTTTTATGGGCAACGAAGATAGCCAACCTACAATTGGCAAAAAACATAGTTTGCATAAAGAAAAAGAAGAAAAAATTGAGATGGTTGTACCCTCTTATTTGAAGAGTTTGATTCTAAACACACTATTTGAAGCACATCCCTACGAAGAAGTAGCCTACGAGATTTACCATTTGGAAAATGTACACCAAAACATAGGGTCTGGACTTTATGGCGAATTAAATGAACCAATGAAAACGAATGATTTTCTCCTACATTTAAAAAAAGTAATGCAAACGGACTGTATCAGATACACTGATATTCATAAAGACTTCATCAAAACCGTTGCTGTATGCGGCGGATCAGGATCATTTTTATTAGATGATGCTAAGAGAATAAAAGCTGATATTTTTATAACAGCAGATTTTAAATATCATCAATTTTTTGATGCTGAAAACGATATTATTATTGCTGATATTGGGCATTATGAAAGTGAACAATTTACTAAAGAGTTAATATGTGGAATTCTTAACAAAAAATTTACTAAGTTTGCCACCCATTTATCAAGCATAAATACGAACCCTATCAACTATATGTAATAATGGCAAAAAAGAAAGCTGCAAAACAAGAATTTTCAATAGAAGACAAGCTGAATGCTTTACACCAATTACAGTCTATCGATTCTGAGATTGATAAAATTAGAACTGTAAGAGGGGAATTGCCTTTGGAAGTTCAAGATTTAGAAGATGATCTTAAAGGATTAGAAACTCGTATCGGAAAAATTGATGCAGACCTTGAAGACAAAGAAAAATTTGTTTCATCAAGAAAATTAGGTATCAAAGAAGCTGAAGAGCTAGTTAAAAAATATAACAAGCAACTTGGTAGCATAAAGAATAATAGAGAATACGATTCTTTAAGCAAAGAAATTGAATTCCAAAATCTAGAAATCGAATTAGCAAACAAAAAAATCAATGATAACCTTGCTAAGGTCGAGTTTTTAAACCAAACAAAAGCTACCGCTACTGAACAGTTCAATGAGAGAAAAGAAATCTTCGAAGAAAAGAAGAAAGAATTAGACAATATTGTTTCTGAAACTGAAAAAGAAGAAAAATCACTTCTTAAAAAGTCAGAGCAAGCGGAAAAGGTTGTAGATGATAGACTTTTATCTGCATATAAAAGGATTCGTAAGAACTCTAGGAACGGATTAGCAGTAGTTTCTGTAGAAAGAGATGCTTGTGGAGGTTGTTTTAGTAAAATACCACCACAAAGACAACTAGATATTAAAGCTCACAAAAAAATTATTGTTTGTGAACATTGTGGTAGAATTCTTATTGATTCTCAAATGTTCGAACCTAAAGAAGCTTAATATTTTAATTTAAATTTGTAGGGATTCTAAATCATTAGAATCCCTTTTTTTATGCGTTATTTTCTAATCATACTCTCCATAATGTTATTTTCAAAAAGTTCTTTTGCCGACTTTTTATGGAATGAAAATTGTAGGGAGGCATATACACTTACGATACAACTCAAATTTGACAAAGCTCAATTGTTATTAGAAAAAGAGAAAAATGAAAACCCTAACAATACCTTAGCCTATTTAATAGAAAATTACTCTGACTATTTAAAAATACAAGTCGGGGAAGAAAAGACTGATTTTGATATATTGAAAAAAAATAAAGAGAAGAGAATAGAAATTGTTGAAAATGACAAATCTAAATCACCATGGTATTTGTACAGCCAAGCTGAGATAAACCTTCAATGGGCAGCTAACAGGTTAAAATTTGGAGAATATTTTACTGCTGCCTTTGAAATCAATAAGGCCTATAGACTGATCCAAGAAAACAATAAACTTTATCCTGATTTTATTCCCAACAAAAAAAGCTTAGGACTACTATATACTCTTATTGGCAGTGTGCCTGAACAGTACAGCTGGATATTGTCCATAATAGGAATGGAAGGCAATATAAAAACGGGCTTAAACTTGATGGCTGAATCCATAAAAGAGATGAAAGTGGATAAAGATTATCGTATAATGCTTGAAGAAACTTATTTCCTGTATGCTTTTCTCAAAATGAATTTAGATAACAATAGAAAAGATCTAGAAAATCTTCTTACCGAACTAAAAGACAGCGACTACCTCTTGCTCAAATTTGCCTCAAGTAGAATAGCTAGTAAATTAGGCGAAAACGATTTAGCCATTCAAATTCTTGAAAACAGAATAATAAACAAGGACTACTACCCTTTTCATTACTTGGATTATTTACTAGGCATTAACAAGCAGAATAAGATGGACGATGAGTGTGTAATTCATTTTAAAAATTACCTCGATAATTTCAAAGGGAATAATTATAAAAAATCTGCTTTAATGAGAATGAGTTGGCATTACCACATTAAGGGCGATAAAGAAAAATATAGCCTTTATAAAAACAGAATTAATAGTTTAAACGGTAAGCAAGTGGACGCAGATAGAGAGGCTCAATCCTATTATAGCAATTCTAAAGCACCACATGTTAATCTTCTTAAAGCTCGATTACTTTTTGATGGTGGCTATTCAACTTTAGCAGTGGAAGAGTTAGAAAAAATTAACTCAAACAAGTTCTTTGAGAACTCCAAAAACAACCTTGAGTATTTTTACAGATACGGTAGATGTATGGAGCAGATGAACAAAAATGATGTGGCTATTAAATATTATAAAAAAACGGTTTTGGCAGGTAAAGATGATCCACTCTATTTTGCCGCAAAATCGGCCTTACAAATAGGACTTTTATATGAAATGGATAATAATTTAGATGAGGCTAAACGCTACTTCAATATTTGCATTGAAATGGAAGATCATCAATACGAACAAGGTATTGAGCAAAAGGCTAAAGCTGGACTAAATCGCTTGAACTAAAACTTCCAACCCATTGTAAAGATGAAGTTGTATGCTGTTTTTGTTACTCTATGAGCGGGTTCAAAATAGGTGTTGTACAAAGATTCAGAATTAGAATATTCTGAAAAAACATAAGCCAAATCGATATAACTAAACTGATTTCTTTTACCTAAACCAAAAGAGTAAGATTTACGCTCATCTCTATAAGTATTGAGGTTAGATGTTTCTGAGTAAGGATTTTTTACCTGAGCATATCCGGCACGAAGAACAAAAGGAGATAAATTAAGTTCAGCACCAAAACGACCATTAACAACAGATGTGTAATTAGCGTCTATAATGTTTTGTTGATTATTGAAGTAATCAAAATCATCCCCATCTATTTTCATGGTAGAATAATCGACATACTCTAAATCTGCACTTAACACGATATTATCAAGTATTAAAGCCGCCGACCCTATCACTTTCATTGGTGTTGTAATGGTATAATCATAAACACCATATGGCGATGTATAAGTGTATGAGTAGGTGCTGTCGTCTTTATGCTGAGTTCTAAGGACCATTTCCCATTCGTCGTGCAATTCGTTTAGAGTCGGTGAATGCCAAGCAACACCCAACCTAAGATTATCGCTTGCTCTATAGATAGCACCTAATTTAAGGTTAATACCACCTCCAGTAGTGAATTGATTTTCATACATATCAAAATATTCAACGCTGGAAGCAGTATCGGCAAAATTTCTTTCGTTATATCTTGATTTTTTAGTGTAATCAATTGAGGTAAGGCCCAGCGTTGCTCCTATATATAACTTTTCCATATACGAACCCGCATAGCTTATAGCAAACTCGCCCATAGAACCAAAAGTGTGGGTTTGCTTAAATTGGTCTTGACCAGTCTGTACCTCTCTAAAATAGTTTCCATCGTCAATCCAACCATTGGAATCTACTTGCAAATCAATCAAATCTGTATCGAACGCTCCTAATTCAAAAAATGGATCTAAATCATCTAGCATATACCCATCTGCAAAAGAGTAAAACACATCCACTAAGGAAGAATTAGCATTATAGGCACTTTGAATTGTATTGGACTTAAAAATCTTGGTCGTGTTGTAAGCAAATCCAAGATTAGTTCTTCTCCAATCCGATGTTGGACTAGACTTCATAGGAGTAACCAAACCAACGGAAGGGATATTAAAGTTACCTGAACCATTCGTGATTTTATTTCCTAAATAATAAGAAGCCATATCCACACCCCCAAAGTTAATTGAAAAAGCAAAATCGTAAGATTGATAAACGCCTAAACCGGCAGGGTTACTACTCAATGTTGACATATCAGCACCTAAAGCACCAAAGGCATTGGAGATAGCCGCAGAACGAGCAGTACCAACAACTGCGTTTTCAGAAAACAACAAAGCGTCTTCATGGGTTTGAGCTACGGAAGATAAAATTGCAAATACTGCTACTAAGTTTAATAGATTCTTTCTCATAATGTGTGTTTATCTTGGGCTTCTACTTCTATTAGATCCTCCTCTACTTGGGGAGGAATTTCGAGGTGAAGGGTTTGACGAAGGTTTAGAATATGTTCTGGTGGGTCTAGGTTTATTATAATCGTTAGGCTTCTTTTCTTTAATTGGTTTTGAATAAGAAGGCTTGGAATAATTACTAGGTTTTTTATTAGTCGATGGCTTACTAAAAGTAGAATTACCGGAAGGTTTACTATTAGCAGGCTTAGAATAATTAGGGTTTTTAGATATACTATAATTGGGGTTAACCTTATTATCTAAATTTGAATTGATTTGATCAGTTGATGTCGGTCTTTTGTTATTAAATACATTAGAAGGTTGAACCGTATAGTTAGGCTTTTTATCAAAATCATTGACTTTACTAGCTTGTAAAGGAGCTCTATTTTTTACCTCACTTATATAGCGATTTGCAAAAGTTTCTGGCGTTTTGTTTTTGTTATTTTCTCTAGGCCCATAATAAACACTGTTATTATCGTAAGAATTGTAGTAGCTAGGATATGAATTGTAGGCGTAGATATCGTTATGGTGTCCATAATGATGATGATGGAAATGGTTATAGTAAAAAGGGTTGTAATGGTATGAACCGTAAGCATAAAAGCTGTAAAAAGGGTCATGATAATACGGATTCCAAAAGTTATAACCATAATAGATACTTACCCCACAATGCGAGGGATAACCTGAATACCAAAAAGAATTGGTGTAGTAGTTATTGTAATATCCAAAACCAAATGTAGGACCATGAAAACGTCTTAAACGAGCAGAATAACCGTAGTCATAATAATCGTCAGAAGAATATTCATCATAATAGTTTTCTTCATTTTCTTGCTCTTGCGGTTCGTCTTCTTGCAAATAAGCTTGTTGCTCTTGCTCTTCTTTCTGTGCTACTTCAGCATATTGATTTGCAGTGTAATAGATTTCATCCTTAAAACCCGAAGAAGTTGTCTCGATAGTAATACAAGAAGAAAGAATCAAAACAATGGATAACAAAAGTAGCTGAATGGTTTTCATAATGGTATAATTTAAATGATACGGATTATCTTTAGGCAATTCATCAAAAAGTTTAATTTTGCTTAGCTTTATAGATAACGCATTATTATGTGTAAAATTACAAACAAACTTTCAAATTAAAAAATGGCAAAGAATTTTACGTCCAGAGCAGAAGATTATTCAAAATGGTATAATGAATTAGTGGTGAAGGCTGACTTAGCTGAAAACTCTGGTGTTAGAGGCTGTATGGTTATCAAGCCCTATGGGTTTGCTATTTGGGAAAAGATGCAGCAAGAGTTGGATAGAATGTTTAAAGAAACAGGACACTCTAATGCTTATTTCCCCTTATTTATACCCAAGTCATATTTGAGTAAAGAAGCCGAACACGTGGAAGGCTTTGCCAAAGAATGTGCGGTTGTCACTCATTATAGACTAAAAAACAGCGAGGACGGAAAAGGTGTTGTGGTAGATCCTGATGCCAAGCTGGAAGAAGAATTAATCGTTCGTCCAACTTCAGAAACTATCATTTGGGATACATACAAAGGATGGATAGAATCATACCGAGATTTGCCAATTCTTGTAAACCAGTGGGCCAATGTAGTACGTTGGGAAATGAGAACACGTTTGTTTTTGAGAACGGCAGAATTCCTTTGGCAAGAAGGACATACTGCTCATGCTACTAAGCAAGAAGCTATTGACGAAACCGAACAAATGATTGAGGTTTATGCTCGCTTTGCGGAAGACTTTATGGCTATGCCTGTAATTAAAGGTTTGAAAAGTGCTAACGAACGTTTTGCTGGTGCTTTGGAAACCTATTGTATTGAAGCTCTTATGCAAGACGGCAAAGCTTTACAAGCAGGTACTTCTCACTTCTTAGGTCAAAATTTTGCTAAAGCATTTGACGTGAAGTTTACCAGCAAGGAAGGAAAACAAGAACACGTTTGGGCTACCTCGTGGGGCGTTTCCACTCGATTGATGGGAGCCTTAGTGATGACACATTCTGACGATCATGGTCTAGTATTACCACCAAAGCTAGCGCCTTACCAAGTGGTTATAGTCCCAATTTACAAAGGAGAAGAACAACTCAATCAGATTAGTGAAAAGGCACAACAGATTAAAAAAGATTTAGAGAAAATTGGCATATCTATCAAATACGACAATAGAGATACTCATAAGCCAGGGTGGAAATTTGCTGAATACGAATTCAAAGGAGTGCCATTACGTATAGCCATTGGACCTAGAGATTTAGAAAATGGAACCGTAGAACTAGCTAGACGTGATACTTTAGAAAAAGAAACCGTTAGTATTGATGATCTAAGCAATAAGGTAGATAATTTGTTGGAGAAGATTCAAGAAACCTTATTATTGAAAGCTCAAACATATAGAGATGACAATACCCATCATGCTACAGATTGGGAACATTTTAAGGAACTTATTGGTAAAGATGCTGGCTTTGTTTACGCCCACTGGGATGGTACTGACGAAACAGAACAAAAAATAAAAGAAGAAACTAAAGCTACCATTCGCTGTATTCCTTTGAACAATAAAAAAGAAGAAGGGCAATGTATTTACAGTAAACAACCTTCTACACAAAAAGTAATATTTGCTAAAGCATACTAATGGATTCATCAGAAAAAATAATAAACAAACTCACTCAAAAAGCTGCTGCTAAACAAGAAGTTTACAGAGTTTGCAAATCATTTTTTGATTTACTTAAAGAAGTAATTAGCGAATTATCAGAGGAGTTAAATCAAGAAGTATCTCCTGTTGATAAGCACGTAGAAATCAAACACACCGACAAAGGCGAGTTTGAAATAGAGTTTAAATTTTCTGGCGACATACTAATCTTTCACATGCACAGCAATACCTTTTCTTTTGACAAAAGCCACCAAATATGGAACAGCAGCTATGTCAAAGAAGACGAATACAGGGCTTATTGCGGAGTTATTAATGTTTACAATTTCTTGAGTGACAGTTTCAAATACAACAGAGTCAATGATTTAGGCTATTTAATAGGGAGGGTATTTATCAATAAAGACAAACATTTTTTTACTGACGGCAATGGAAGAATGAGTTTTTTACATAATGATTTCCAAAACGATACACTCAACAAAGACACTTTAAAAAATATCGTTCAAGAGCTGATGCTTCATGCTATGGACTTTGAGCTTATTACTCCTCCATACAAAGATGTGCAAGTAGTAAGTCTGCACCAAATCAAGGAAATGAGCCAGAATATGAAGCTTAAAACAGCTAAAAAACTAGGTTTCAAATTCAGAAACGAAAAATAATTTCTTTTTTTTATGCAACTTCTTTGTAGAAATACAAAAGATATTATATTTGCACTCGCCTTTTTTAAGGACTAACACACTGGCCCCTTCGTCTAGTGGTTAGGACGCCAGGTTTTCATCCTGGAAACAGGAGTTCGATTCTCCTAGGGGCTGCAAACCCACTCTAGCAATAGAGTGGGTTTTTTATTCTCAGACCTTTTATTAGAGAAGATTGATGTAAATTGCATCTTCCTTTAACACGATTCATAATGAAGTTAGTTTTAAAAAGTGTGCTTTTTATTTGCGCCGTCTTGTTATTGATTTCCTTTGTGAAATTCGGCAAGAAAGACAATATACACGATACTACTTCAAAAAATAAAATGATTTTTGCTCACAGAGGGCTGCCACATTTAGCCGAAAACTCATGGGATAGCTTTGAACAATCCAAAGTTTTAGGGTTTAAATCTATTGAAACAGATGTTCAAATGAGCAAAGACCACAAACTGCTTATTTTTCACGACAAAAATGCCAATCGACTTTTAGGTATTGAAAAAAATATCAATGAGCTAAAATGGTCAGATATACAAAAACATAACATCATTCATAATTCGAAAGCTACTACACAAAAAACATTGTCATTGGAAGAGCTATTAAAAGAATCGTCACAATTTGATCATATTTATCTGGATATAAAATCAACCAACAAAAGCATAGCAGATAGCTTAATCGCTTTATTAAATAAATATCAAACCTATGATAATGTATTGGTTGCCGATGCTAACATCTTATTTCTGGCCTATTTAAAATACCACAACCCCAAGATCAAAACCGTATTAGAGGGGTTCAACAAGGGTAAGGAATGGACCTACTACCTTATACCACAAGCCGTTGAACCTAACTATTTAGCAAGTTTCTATTCTGAGGTTGACGAATCGCATATCGATTTCCTAAAAAAAGAGAACTTATTAGAAAGAAAAATCGTTTATGGTATTGATAAATACAACACTCAAAATGCAATAGAAATAGGACTACAACACCTTATTGTAGATTATCATTCTGACGTTGCTCCTCTTCTTTTTAAAGAGTAATTTATTATTCTTACATTTGTAAAACTTAAAGCATTAAGCTATGAATTGCCCCTATTTTTTACATTTCACACCTTTTGTATTAGAAAAGTCATTAGCACCTCTTTAAGGAATTTATAAACTAATGAATAAACCTAAACATGAAAAAATATCCTACCAAATTATCTTACCAAAAGATAAACAACAGTTCATAAAAGATTTATGCGTAATTAATGATGATCTTAAAAATTGATTGAAAAAGTCAATCGACTACCTTCCACACACTTTTTTGAAATCACACCATTGACAGGCATCTATATCTTTAGTCGGAGTAAATTCGGTATCTTCATCAAGAACAGTAGATAAAAGCAGTTGTAATTGTTTTTCAAATTCTTGAACGACTAGTGCGTTGATTTTCAATGGGGTTTTATCTTGCTTCACAAGTATTAGTCCATTTTCCAAATTCCTAAAAGAATAATTGCCAACAGTGAAAGAAATATCTTCTTGCAGATTACTCTTGGCATACAAATAAGCGTAGGTCATTAGTTGAAAGGCTTTGGCTTTTTTAGAATCAGTTATCAATTCTGAAAAGTCCTTAAAAGTCAAATCTTTTTGCTCTACCTTGCCCGATTTATAATCGACAATACGAACAGCATCACCTATTACATCTACCCTATCTACATTACCAAAAACATTAAATTGAACACCATCTACTTCAAGCTGATGTTCTAACGAACGTTCAACTTCTAATACTTTCAAAGCTTCGTCACTATCCTGAACGCATTGCCTTTCTTTATCAAAATAATTACTTGTCAAACGCTTAGCTACTTGCCAAATCAAATGGTTTTTCCCTTGGTGCATGCGTTGTCCCACTTCTTTTTCAAAACCTTCAGCAATGAAATCCAATGTATCTTGCTCTATACTATCTAACTTTTCTCTTGTCAATTCGAAATCTAAATGGGGCAAATAAGCCTGAAATAGAGCGTCATGAATAATAGAACCAAAATCGTTAGCCTCCATAAATTCTACCAAATCATTTTCAACCCGTATTTTAGCAATGTATTTGAAATAAAACTGCAGTTTACAATTCACAAAAGTAGAAAGTGCCGTTGGCGACACTCGTTTGGAGGCCCATTGTAGTATCAAGTCTTGAACCTCTTTAGATTTAGGAATTTCCAAAGGCTGTACTTCGGTTAGCGCTGTAACTTCTGAATGCAGTATGCGTTGTTGAATAGTACCTGCTTGGTATTCGTTTAAGAGTTGAGTGATGAATCGGCTTCTTTCTCCACTACCAAACTCGTCGTTTTGGGTGTTGTACAAAAGGTAAATACGTTCGGAACGTTGGAGTAGTCTGTAAAAGTGATAAGCAAAAATAGCATCCCTTTCTTCATGGGTAGGCATCTTAAAATACTTTTTTAAGATATATGGAATGAAGGAATTGACCGATTTACCTGCTGGTAGCTTTTCCTCATTAACGCTTAGCATAATGAGATTTTTAAAATCAAGCGTTCGTGACTCTAACACACCCATCATCTGTAAGCCGTTTAGAGGCTCTCCCATAAAGGCTATTGACTCTTTACCTATAATCTGGAAGAAAATAGCTCTAAGCGTCTTTAAATCCATTTCGGATTTGAAATCCAAGAGATGATTTTCTAGTACTTGTATCGATTTATAAAACGCAAACAATATTTCCGATTCTACACTAGCTTTCTCGTTTAAAAGCCTATGCTTTAAAGCATCTAAAAGCTGTTTTACAGAATGAATAGCTAGTTTAGGATCTGACCAGTCACCCAAAAGTGCACCCAAGACGTCCCATTCTTGTGGGTTATCTAGCGATTTTTTAATAGCAGTAGTCGAAACAAAAATCACTTTTTTATGACGTAAAAAGGATTGTATCTTACCCAAAAAGTCAGGATTGAACATTCGACTAAAATAAGGGTGACGGAATAGCTTAATCAAATCCTGAGCATGGTATTTGTTTTGTCCGTATTGAATCTTCCTGAGATGAGTTTGAAAAAGGATATCTACCAAACTAAATAATGGAGTACTGCTGATGGGTGCACCCATTGTAATATTGAATGCATCTACTGATTGGGGCAAATTGTTCAAAACAGGAAATAATAAATTTTCATCAGCAAGGACAATGGCTGTATCGTTACTACTGCCTAATGTTTCTAAAAGCTGACCAGCCGCCCTGGTCTGCCCTACATTTTTGGCACAACCTATCACTTCAATATGCTTTTCATCCTCATAAAAGCGACTCAATTTCTGAGTGCCCCATAGTTTAAAATGTTGTCGCAAGAATAAACCAGCCTCGTGTTTATCATTATTGACATAATAGCTATCGGCATCCCATATCAAACGTGCATTTTTATGATTAACAAAATGATTGATAATCTGATTTTCTGCGGTAGTAAGGGCATTCAACCCCACAAACCAAACCTCATCAAAATCGTGCTTTATATCGATTATCTGCTCGGCCGCATGTCGATAAACCAAACCCTGATAAGCTAAATTATCTGCTTTCAAAGATTGCGTAAATACTTCATACCACTCGTACAAATACCCAAAGAATGTTACGTATTTTTCTTGAAATGGTGTAAGCTCGGCACTGTTCAAACTCCATTGCTCTAACTCCTTTATATCTCTTAGATTGGTGAGTAAACGCTTAGGATCAACCAAGTAGCGATCCATTTCATTAAAGTCATACAAAACGGTTTGACTCCATTTTAGAAATTGCTCAAAAGTATCGTCGTTATCTTCGGGTCTATTGGTATCAAAAACATCATAAAGCCTGAACTGTAAGCTCAAATTATCCAAAGTATTCAAGCCTGATAATTCAGTGATAAAATCTTCAATGGAATAGATGCGAGGCAACCAAACAGGTTGTTCTATCTCTTGTGCCAAATAATGCTTTAAGAATACTATAGAACGTTTAGATGGCAAAACTATAGTCAGCTTTTCCATATTGCCTTTGGCAATCATCTGACTGGCTAATTCTTGTAAAAAAGGCTTTACCATGACACTATTTTTTCGGTTTGTTCAGTATAAATAATAAATTTAGATACTTTTTTGAAGCCCATCATTTTCAATAAGTTAGAATAATTGTCTATTTGCTCTTTATGTTTGTTTTTTTGAGAAGTAGAGCCTGTTTTATAATCGATAACCTGCACTTCTTTTCCTTTAATCAACAGTCGATCTGGAATATAAGAATCTCCACTTTTCTGTAAGATCTCTTGCTCGGTTTTGACTTCCCATTCAGAAGAGAAAAAAGGCTTTATCTGCTCGTCATTGAGCAATTCTTCTATCCTAGACCTCAACTTCAGTTTCATTTCTTGTGAAAGCAATCCGTTTCTTTCTAAATTATCAACGACCTGTTCTTTATCATCTATGAAATAGATTTTGGACAAAGCCTCATGCAAAAGACTTCCCCATTTTTGTCTATCGAGATCAATATCCCACAGCTGATTGGAATTGTTCTTCAAGTGAATAACATCTCTCCAATTGGAAGTTGAAGTGTAATCTAACTCCAAGGCCTGTTCTTCTTCTTTGGGTTTAAACTTCTTATTTGTCAGTTGCCCTATCTTAATAGGAAAATCCCCTTGGTAATCTTCAAAATAATGACCAATGAGTTTGCTCAACGAATTAATTTTCTTTAAATCTTTATGCTTTTCAGTGAATATGTATAATTGATGCTTAGGGCGTGTCATAGCAACATACAAAACATTCAAATCGTCTAGGAGAGCTTTTTGTTGTTCTTCCTTCTGAATTCCAGCATATTCCGAATGTTCTAAGTGCTTACTATTGTTTAATAAAGCCACCTTCATCTTTTTTATCTTTCCCTTAGCATCTACCCAAAATTGTTTGCTAGGCTTACCTATTTTCCAATTAAAAGGTATGAATACAATCGGAAATTCTAGCCCTTTTGATTTGTGAACAGTCATAACTTTCACAGCGTCCATATCTTCGGGAACGATTATCCCCTCTTTGTGATTATTCTTTTCCCACCATTCTAAAAAGGCTGTAACGCTGTTACTGTTTTTGATAGAGAATTTATGTACTACATCTAAAAAGTATTGAATATAAACATCGGTTGATGATAATTCAAAAACATAAATTATACGCTCTACTAAATCATAAATAGGCAACTCCCATAAACGTTGAGGGTAAAATTCAATGCCCAAATAGTTGATGTAATTATAAAAAGCTAAATAATCTCCTTTACCGATTGCATTTAGGAGTGAATGAATATCGTACTCTTGACCATCTCTATGGTAGAGATAAGTAGTTATTTGAGTAATAGCTACCTTATCCTTAGTATGGTGCAAAAAGGAAAGTATTGCTAATAAGAAACTGACATCTTTAGAGGCGTTAATCAATAAAGCTTCATCAGATAATACGTCTATTCCGTTTGTATTAAGAGCTTCTGCTGCTTCCCTACTTTCTTTGGTGGTACGGCACAAAATAGCCATGTCCTTGAGATCATATCCTTTAGATGTTAAGACATCTATTTGTGCAACAATTTTGTCCATAACCTCTTGCTTAAAATCTGTTGACTTAGACAGTGTGTCTATATGGATATAACCACCATCATTCCCCTTAGGGTTTTGCTCATTTCCTTGGTATATCTTTTGCAAATCTTCACTTACTACACCTTTTAACTTGCCAAAAAACTGATTGTTGAATTTTACAATTTCTTTATCGCTTCGCCAGTTATCGTTCAAAAACTTTTCTTCACTAGCGTTTATAATACTTTGGCTTATTTCATCTGTATTGGGCAAAAGCTCACCTTGAAATATAGACTGTGGCAATTGTATAAATTGTTCTACCTCTCCGCCTCTCCATCGATAAATAGATTGCTTAGCATCGCCTACAATGAGGTTCTGATGGCCTTCTGACAAAGAATTATGAACTAAGGGTAATAGATTATGCCATTGCATCACTGAAGTATCTTGAAACTCGTCTATCAAAAAATGATGATAACGCTCTCCTAAACGCTCATAAATAAAAGGTGCTGGTTCTTTTCTGATGATTTCCGCAATAGCACTATTAAATTCTGAAATATGCTTAATATTATTTTCTTCTTTAAATTGCTCTAACTCCTTGGATATCTCATTCAATACTGCAATAGAAAAGATATTATTATAAAGTAGTTTATTAAAAATATAAGAGTTGAAATGCTTTTTTAAATGCTGCTGTACCTCATCGAAAAGCTTGGTTAAAACATGAATGTTTTGGTCAATGATAACCTTCTTATCCTCATCTATAGTTTTAGCATACCAAACCCCCTTATCTATATTCTTTTTGACACTTGGAGTAGGAAAAAATTTATCAGCAGAACGCTTTTTAAAATTATCGAAATAATTATAAAAATACTTACTAGTAAAATGCGAAGCTTCTAAAGAGTTGTCTTTACAAAAGGATAAAAATTCGTTCCTCTTGCTCAAAAGAACAGACTCAAAATCGTGTATCTCTCTACTAATTTCATCTTTTACTTCTAAACAATCGCTAATACTAGTACTAGACAATGATTCCACAAACTTTTCTGATTTCTCAATGAATAAATGTTTAGAAAATTCTTCTAAGGCACTTTCTAGATTATAACTCTTTCCTTCGTCGGCTTTAGTCAACGCAAATGACACTAAGGCGTTGGATAATTCTTTGTTTGTTCCAATACGACTGATTAAAAAAGAAACCGCTGGCTGTATGAGTTGCTCTTGATCCATCTCTACATCAAAGGCTTGTGCCATCTGCAAATCGTGAGCAAAAGTCCTTACTATCTTAAAAACAAACTTATCAATAGTTGAAATGGATAAGTCAGTATAGTTATGCAAGATGCAAGTCAGTATTTGTTGTGAGCGTTCTTGTATTTCATTATCTGTAAGACCAGTATCTTCTTGTATATGAGCAAAAAAAGAATTGCTATTGCCCAAGCCCTTAGCCTTTGATAAATCAGAAATAAAAGACAACACCCTTTCCTTCATTTCAGAAGCAGCTTTATTTGTAAACGTTATGGCTAATATGTGTCTGAAATAGCGAGGATTAAAATGTTCTTCATTACCTAATAATGACATAGCAATGAAGTTACGCACTAAAGAATAGGTTTTTCCAGAGCCCGCAGAAGAGCGATATATGTGTAGGTTTTTAAGCATTGATTCTTTAACGCAAAATAGATAATTAAAAGAAAATACAACTTTAAATTAGCCAACACTTATTCACATTTTTAATACTTTACAATTTACTATGAAGGTTTACGTTTTGTGATTAACAACACTATAATCGTTATATTTGTACCTATGATTAAATCTAAATTTTTCGCTCTATTTGTTCTCAGTATTGTCTTGACTTTTTACTCTTGTAAAGAGCCAGGATGCACCGACTATAACGCTATCAATTACAATAGCGAAGCAAACGAAGATGACAACTCGTGTTTGTATGAAGGTTCCTTAAATATTGATTTTAGACTAGTAAATGGCAATCAAAGCTTTGAGAAGTATGACACTATCCAAAGTCAAAACTTTAGCTTTCGACTTGAAAACATGAAATTTTATATCAGCAACATTCAACTCAAGTCAGCTGACGGAAACAAAAACCTTAGTGAAGTTCACTTATTTGATATTGACAATCCAAATTCAAAAACTTTGACTTTTAATATAGAAGAAGATTCATTTGATAGCTTATACTTTGACTTAGGACTTAATAGCCAACAGAATAGCACCGTTCCTGCTGACTATGATGTCAACCATCCTTTAGGTTTGAATCAAAACACCTTTTGGGCTATGCAACCATCGTCTTATATTTTTGTAATGATAGAAGGTAAAATGGACACACTACAAGGCGATAACTTCTATCCACTAACCTACCATTTAGCTCATGATGATTTGCTTAGAAACATTGCTTTATACCAACAAATTAGTGTCTCTAAAGACAATACAAACACTTTGGTAGTAAATATAGATGTATCCAAAATTTTTGACTCTGTTGATCTATCTGAAGATTTACCACACCAAAGCACCAACTCTAAACTTGCACAACAATTAATGACTAACTTTTCATCTACTTTTGAAATTCAATAGTCTAAAATATCTTATAATACTTTCGGTATTATTCTCATGTCAAAGAGACATACCTTATGTAGAGCCTTTTGTCTTTAACCCCACTTATATTCAGTTAGAAAAAGCAAAAGGCTTTCCTCAGGCAGATATTCCATCAGATAACCCCATGACTGAAGAGGGTATTGCCCTTGGTAAAAAATTATTCTACGACCCCATACTTTCAGGCAATAACACCATGTCCTGTGCCGATTGCCATTTTCAAGCCAATTCTTTTAGCGACCCTGCTCAATTCAGCGTTGGTATTGAAGGTATATTAGGTAAAATGAACGCTTCTAGCATAGTTAATCCGGCATGGAATACCTCAAATTTTTGGGATGGCAGATCAATAACATTAGAAGATCAAGCCTTTGGCCCTGTTACTAGCTTTGTTGAATTGCACTCTCCTAGCTGGCAAGATGTTAGTAGAAAACTCATGGCAAACGACCAATACAAACGTCTTTTTAGAGAAGCATTCAACACCGAGAAAATAGACTCTAATCATGTAGTAAAAGCCATTGCACAATTTGAAAGAACCTTAATTTCTGCTGACTCTAAATTCGATAAATTTTTGGATTACAGAGCTAGTCTTACCCCTTCGGAATTAAGAGGTAAAGAAATATTTAACACTGAAAAGGGAGATTGTTTTCACTGCCATTCATACCCCTTATTTACGAGTAATGCATTTCATAACAACGGACTTGATCCAGAAAATGAAATGGATAACGGTAGATATAATGTTACTGGTGATATTAATGACAAAGGGAAATTTAAGAGTCCTTCATTAAGAAATATAGAACTCACCGCACCTTATATGCATGACGGTCGTTTCCAAACCTTAGAGGAAGTTATTGAACATTACAATTTTGGTGGCCACAATTCATATACCATTGATCCATTAATGAAAAAAGTAGACATTGGACTAGGCCTAAGTGATCAAAACAAAGTAGATTTGATAAATTTTCTAAAAACATTAACTGACACAAGTTTCATCAACAATCCAGATTTCCAACCCTAATCTATAAAATGAAGCATAAATTCCATACATTTTGTATTCTTTTACTTTTGTTATGTATTTCATACGATGCTTTTTCCCAGTTAAGATGCGGCACTATGGAAAGGTGGAATTCTGAAGTTAAAAACAATCCCCAGCTTATAGAAAAACGTCATAGTATTGAGCTAGAGATTAAACAATGGAAAAAAAGTTCCTCTGCAAATTCTTTTAATATTCCTGTAGTTTTTCATGTGATATATGAAAACGAAAGTGAAAATGTAAGCTCTGAACAAATTCAAAGCCAACTTGACGTACTCAATCAAGATTTTAATCGCACTAATCCCGATGCAAATCAAACACCATCAGAATTTTTGAATTTAGCTGCTGATTGCGGTATCAATTTCTGCTTAGCACAACGCACTCCCAACAACGACACTACATCAGGCATAACCTATACCCAATCTGATATTAGCTCGTTTTCATTATATGACAATAGAATTTTTCACGACTCTTTGGGAGGTAAAACAATTTGGGACCCTAGCAGATACCTTAATATCTACATTTGTGATTTAACAAATGCACTAGGTTTTGCATCTTTTCCCGGTGGCAATGTAAGTAGAGATGCTGTTGTTATCAATTACTCTAACCTTGGAACAATTGACGTATCACCTCCTTTTAATAAAGGAAGGACTGCTACTCATGAGCTAGGTCATTGGCTAAACTTATTGCACATTTGGGGAGATGGTAATTGCGGAAACGATCAGGTGGAAGACACGCCTATACAAAATACAGAAAATTATGGCTGTCCCTCACACCCTAGTCCATCATGTTCAAATTCTGGCGATATGTTTCAGAATTATATGGACTATTCCGACGACGGCTGTATGAATCTTTTCACCAATGGTCAAAAAGATAGAATGCATGCTACATTAAATACACAAAGATTAGATCTGAATAATTCTCAAGCATGTTCATTACCTTTTGAAGATGTAGGCATCAATCAGAATATATCTCCTGCCAATAATCAAGAGTACTGTGGTACTGAGGTTGAAATTATAAGTTCTCTTTTAAATTTTTCAAACTCCAATATTTATCAGTCTGAAATACATTTTCAAATTGATGATAACGAAACACAAACTCTAAATTGGAACGGCAACCTTCTTCCCAATTCTTCCGTTGAGGTTAATCTAGGAACCTACAGCCTAGAACCTGGTGAACATACTATGACTATATACACCTCCTCGCCCAATGGTTTTCGTGATTTGAACCCTAACAACGATTCATTAACGATAAATTTTATTTTGAAAGATGGTACAGATTTTGAGTTCCATATTCAAACAGATAACTATGCCGATGAAAATAGATGGGAAATACTGAACAGCAGCAATGAAGTTATTGCATTCGATAATGAACTTGTAAGTAATTACCTCAATACATTTAGTTTTTGTCAAGATATGGACAGCTGCTATACACTAGTGGTTTATGACGATTATGACGACGGTATATGTTGTGATTTTGGCAATGGTTATATTATGGTAAATAATCAAGTTACAAGTGGTGAATTTAGCAATGAAGCAGTAATAGACTTGTGCACAATTTCTGAAATTAAAGAAGACCTAAAAAATCCTTTTTCAATTTATCCAAACCCTAGTTCAGGAATTTTAACAATTGAGTCTGATTTAAATATTGAAGACATAAGGGTTTACGATTTATTAGGCAAAATAGTTTTGCAAAAAAGTTGTCAAGCAAGATTAGAAAAGTTAAATTTGTACTATCTTAAAAAAGGAACCTATTTGGTTCAAATAAGCACCCAAAACAACTACATTTATTATAAAAAAATAATTTTACAATGAGAAAGTCTCTTTTTATAATCTTAAGCATTCTATTAAGTTCTATCAGTTATGCACAGATAAAGTCAAATGGTATTCCTGTAAGCTTTACAGAAACTCTTTCTAGAGAAGTGCCTACTATAGAAATCCCTGCGCCAAATTCAATTGCTCTGGAAGAAGAAGATAAGGAAGATGCTATGAAAGGTAAGCCTTATAGATATGCTGTATTATTAGATTGTGATATAGATCCCTCAAAAGATGGTCTTTGGGAAACGATGGATAATGGAAACAAAATATGGAGGCTAAATATTAGGTCTGAAGGTGCTCAAGCATTAGGATTGTATTACGATGCTTTTTGGATACCTTCCAATGGCGAACTTTACATTTATAATTCTGATAAAACCAAACTACTAGGTGCTTACACAAATGCCAACAATCACGAAAGCGGTGTTTTTGCAAATGAAATCATAGAAGATAGTGAAATAACACTAGAATATATCCAAAAAGGTGAAGGTCAGCCTATTATTCATATTAATCAAGTATCCTACGCCTACCGATCGATAAAAACAACTAGAGACATAAACAATTTTGGAGATTCTGGTTCTTGCGAAGTAAACGTTAATTGTTCCCCTGAGGGTGACGATTGGCAAGATATCAAAAGAGCTGTTTGTAGAATAAGTCTTAAAATCGGAAACAATAACTTCTGGTGTAGCGGTTCTTTCATTAACAATACAGCCGAAGATTGTAAGCCTTATATCCTAACTGCCGATCACTGTACCTATGATGATGATAATAATGTTTATGCTAGTCAAAATGACATGAATCAATGGGTATTCTACTTCAACTACGAAGCATCGGAATGCGAAAATCCTAGTAGTAGTCCATCCTCAAATACAATGACTGGTTGTTCTAAAATTTCTAACAGTAGCGCAACAGGAAACATAAGCGGCACATCAGACTTCCACCTATTAGAATTGAATGACACTCCTCCTTACGATTATGGTTTATTTGCAGCTGGTTGGGACAGAACAACTACCCCATCTGCTAATGGTGTAGGTATACACCACCCTGCCGGAGATATCAAAAAAATATCCAAGTACACTCAATCTGCAAGTAGCTCAGGATATGACTGGAGAGTAAAATGGACAGGAACTGAAAATGGTCATGGAGTTACAGAAGGTGGATCATCAGGTAGCCCACTTTTAAATGCTAATAAACAAATCGTAGGCGACCTTTCTACAGGATCTTCTTACTGTGCTTTTACTAATGGCTCTGACTTTTATGGTAAATTTTCGTACAGCTGGAACCAAAATGGAAACTCAAGTAACAGACAACTCAAGCCATGGCTAGACCCCAACAATTCTGGAGTAACTACATTAGATGGTAAAGTTTGTGGCACTACACTATTTTCAAACTTTGTTGCATCACACACCCATGTTCTCACAGGCTATGCAACTCAATTTAGCTATACTGGAACTGGAAGCCCAGACACATATGAATGGTTATTTTATGGTGCAGGAGTAAGCCCAACAAGCTCAGATGAAGAATCACCAATTGTAACTTATAGTAATGATGGTAATTACACTGTTCGCCTAAAAGTCACTGAAGCAGGTGACGAGAGTAGTGAACTAAAATCGGCTTACATCCTTGTAAACTCTGAAGGAAGTAGTATAGGTGTTGAAGAATTCAAACAATCATTAAATATTTTTCCTAATCCCTCAAATGGCATTGTATATATCAGTCAAGATAATTCTGACTTAACACATGTAAAAGTATATACTCTTTTAGGACGTGAAATATATTCTGGCGATTTATATAATTCATTAAGAGTAGACTTATCAACATTTAGCAACGGTGTCTATTTTATAGAACTATCAAACGGAATTGAAATAGTAACAGAAAGACTGATCTTAAATCGATAAATGAATAATAGAATTTCCCACATCCTTGAAAATAACTCCATAGATTCTAAACTTAAGTCAATAGCTCAAAAGGTTATAGTTGGAGAACGAATAAATCCAGAGGAAGGTGTTCTTCTTTTTGATGCCGATTTAGCCTTTTTAGGATCCCTTGCAAACTATATTCGTGAGAAGAAACACCAAAACTTTACTTATTTCAATAGAAATATACACATAGAGCCTACCAACATTTGTGTATTTGACTGTAAATTTTGTTCTTATTCTAAATTATTAAAACACAAAACCGAAGGTTGGGAATTATCAGAAGAGGATATCCTTAAAAAAATGGAGGAATATAAAGACCAACCGATTACAGAAGTTCATATCGTTGGTGGTGTTCACCCAAAAATGGGTTTACATTATTTTGCCAATCTGATTAAAAAAGTCAAAGAAATAAGACCCGATATTCACGTCAAAGCATTTACTGCTGTTGAGCTAGAATACATGTGTAGAAAGGCTAAAGTTAGTTTTGAAGAGGGCTTAAGAATACTTAAAGAGAACGGACAAGACTCTTTGCCTGGTGGTGGTGCTGAAATTTTTGATGAAAAAATAAGAGCCGAAATATGTAATGATAAATGTTCGTCTGAACAATGGTTAGAAATTCATGAAACAGCTCATAAGCTTGGAATGCCATCTAACGCTACTATGCTATACGGACACATAGAAGAGCCAAAGCATCTGATAGATCACATGAATAGATTAAGAGAATTACAAGATAAAACTCAAGGTTTTAACACCTTTATTCCTCTAAAATTTAGAAACGGTGAAAATCAAATGTCACACATTCCAGAAGTTTCGGTCATTGACGATTTAAAAGTATATGCTATCAGTAGAATTTTTATGGATAACTTTCCACATCTGAAAGCATATTGGCCTATGATTGGAAGGAACACAGCTCAATTGAGTCTTTCCTATGGCGTGAATGATATCGATGGAACAATTGATGATACCACTAAGATTTATTCTATGGCAGGCGCTGAAGAACAAAGCCCTAGCCTATCAACTCAACAATTAGTAGAACTTATCAAAAATGTAAAAAGACATCCTATTGAAAGGGATACGGTTTACAATACTATTAAAGACTATAAAGATTTTGTTTTCGACAAACAACAGGAAAGTAAAAGCTATTAAATTTTGTGAATAGCATAATTCCTCCACTTCTCAATAACGCTTTTCATATCCTCAGGTAGTTCAGAATCAAATTTCATCCATTCTTTTGTTCTAGGGTGAGTAAAAGCTAAACTTTTAGCATGTAACGATTGACGTGGAATCATACGAAAGCAATTTTCAACAAATTGCTTATACTTTGTAAAAGTAGTTCCTTTAAGAATTTTATCTCCCCCATATTCAAAGTCATTAAACAAAGGGTGTTTTATGTGTTGAAAGTGCACTCTAATTTGATGAGTTCGCCCAGTTTCAAGTTTACATTCTACTAAACTTATATAACCAAATCGTTCAAGCACTTTATAGTGTGTTTTTGCATGTTTTCCATATTCACCCTCAGGAAAAACGGTCATGACTTTTCTATTTTTTAAACTTCTTCCGATATGCCCGTCAATAGTCCCCTCTTCTTCTTTTAATTCTCCCCAAACTAAAGCATTATACCTTCTATCAATTGTCCTATCATAAAACTGTTTAGACAATGATGTCATAGTAGCTTCATTCTTAGCAATAACCATTAGTCCAGTTGTATTTTTATCTATTCGGTGTACTAATCCAGGACGTGTTAAATCTCCTCCGTTGGCAGGCAAATCTTTGAAGTGAAAAGCTAAAGCATTAACCAAAGTACCTGAATAATTACCAAAACCAGGATGCACAACCATACCAGCCTCTTTATTTAAAATCACAATGTCCTCATCTTCATAAACAATATCTAATGGAATATCTTGTGGTATTAATTCTACTTCTCTAGGCGGGTTATTAAACATAACCGTTACTATATCATGAGGCTTTACCTTATAGTTGGATTTAACGCTTTTATCGTTAACTTTAATGTAGCCATCAACAGCAGCTTGCTGTATTCTGTTTCTTGAAGTTCCCTCAAGACGATTTAAGAGAAATTTATCTACTCTAAGTGGCTCTTGACCCTTATCTGCAACAACACGATGATGTTCAAACAACTCGTCTTCTACTTCGTTTATCATTGTACGACTAGCTTTTCTCTATATTTCCTATCATTCGATAAGATTTCGAGTATATAAATACCTTTTGAAAAAGAGAGTAAATCAATTCCAATACTACCATCAGAAAAATCATTGTGAATGAGTTCTCCATTTAAATTATATATAGATAGAGTAAATGGCTTTGTAAATTCTATATTCACCGATGAATTAGCAGGGTTTGGGTATACATCAAGTGAAACTGTTGAAGCCTCATCCAATGAAGAGGTCGTTAAACTTCCAAATACTGGTCTAATCATCCAAGTGCCATCGCAATCAGCACAATTAGATTGATTCCAACCCGCACCTAAATTATAGTACATCCTGTTATTATTAATTGTATTTCTATCTAATCCAACATTTATTATCTCATCGTAATATTGTTCCCACCCTACAAAAATAGAGCCCGATACACTGATAGGATTTTCTAAAACATATTCATAAAATCCATTTTTAGTGTCGGTATATTTAGGATAGAATATTTGACTTTGATATAGAATATCTGACGGCACACCACCATCACTATCCCAAAGTGTAATACTAAATGCTAAGCCATCAGAATCTTCAAAATTTTCTTCAAAATGAATCTGAACAGCTTTCAATGTATCGTCTTCAGAAATATTAAACAGCATAGCAACCAGTCCTCCCTCAACATTAATTCCATACGAAGCCTCAGCAGACCCATCGTCTAATGAGTAGTAATTTTTAAAATGTTGAGTATATCGTAAAGTATCATTCGTTTTAAATAAATCGTTATCGTCTGTTGCTATGGACTGAACAATAGTAAAAGTATTTGATTCTAAGTCAATACTAGAAGAAGGGAAAGCCGATACGCCAACAGTTATTGCAGCTGGAGAATCATCAGAATAAGAGAAGTTATCTGTTAAAAAAGGTGGTATCTCATCATTTCTACTTGGCCCTGTAGACGGATAATGAAAAATTAATTCGTTTTGGTTATTATATATATCGTATCTATAATCGACACTTTGTGTTGTAGAATAATTATTCCTAAGCCAAGTATCCATTGTTGGAGCCATATATGCTGCCCTATTTAAATCAAAATGAGACCAAGGGACAGAGGTGTAAAAATTTAACATCTGAGAAGTTTCATAAACAAATGCAATATCCTCATTATCTTCACTTAATGAGATGTCATCAGTCAATAAAACATTATCGATATGCCAATGATCAAAATTACCTGACAAAGTAGCTTCATTATGAAATCTAAATTGAAAAGCATTGTGAAGAAATGTTAAATTATTAATAGTAATCTTAATATTTTCAAAATCGGAAAGGCTATAGCCTGTTGTATCCCATACAGTTTGCCATACCAAACTAGTATCTAAGCATTCAATTTTAAAGATATCGTTTGCTTCAGGCTCATTACCAATTCCTGTAGATTGCAAAGCAAAAGATAAGTATACCTCAGATAAATTAGACAAATTGATAGGTCTTGAGGTTAAATAGTCCGATGGACCATGAACTGTTTCTGAAGCTAAATTTCTAGGTTTACCAAGAGAGTCAAGACCATCAAAAGTTGCGACTCCTAGGTTTAGTGGATTGACAGCGTATTTTTTGTTTATAAACACATCCTTATCTATCCAATGAGAGGGTTTCGGATAAACTGAATAATCAGAGAAATCATCATAAAATGGCAATTCAAGGGTCGTGCTAATCACTAGAGATGATCTAGAATTGGCATCGGGTAATTGGGTATTTAACATCAATGGATTGACAAACTCTTGAGCTATTAATGTTTGACCTATACAGAAGAATAAAAAGAATAATCTATTCATCGATAGTGTTATTTGGAGGTTTAAGATAAATATCAACATTCCTACCTAGATTAATCATGGCATTCTCATCTGCAGATGGACGTTGTCGATATACTACTGCTATACTACTATCTTTTACTGAAGAATCATAAAGAACTAAGCCCACATTTATGGAATTCATCTGCAATAATATTTCAGCATCTTCTTTTGTTAAGCCTTTTAAGTTTGGAAGATTAACCATAACATCACTTAAACCATTACCAACGACTAAGTCTACATTTGTACCTACCGGAACTAATATTCCAGATTCAATTTCTTTACCATCAACAAGTTGCTTTAAAACAGCATTCTTTGCCATATCAGGTACAAAAGACAGATTTCCAACAGATAATTCAAGAGATTTCAATTTAGACACAGCTCTTCTCAAACTTAAATCAACAAGTCGAGGAACTTGAACTTGTTTTTTACGTTTGGCTACTACAGTAAGATAAATACGTCTATCCTCCTTTACAAAAGAACCAGCAACAGGGTCTTGATCGATGATACTCAGCGGAGCAAGTTCACTATTAAAAACAGAATCAATAACTATGTAACGCAATGATTTCTCTACCAACACACTATCAACAACTTTAATATCTAAACCACTAAAATTGGGCAACTCGATTAAATTATCGTGCCGAGTGTAAAACCTTAAAACAATCAATACCGACAAGACTATTAAAACACCTAAACCTAAAGAAAGGGATAGGTTTTTAAAAAATGTTTTAGTAGTTATAAATGATAACCAGGACTTATTGTTGTCTTCCATAATAATCGATAACGAAAAACAAATATAATAATTATGCTGCCCATGTGGTGTTTATATGTATTTAGTTTATTTTTGAATTATGAAGAATATTGCAGTTGTGATGGGAGGCTTTTCTGCTGAAAAGGTTGTTTCACTAAAAAGTGGAATGGTAGCTATGAAATTCCTAGATAAGAACAGATACAATACCTATTCTGTAATTATTGACAATGAAGGTTGGAGATTAGAAAACAATGGAAAATCATACCCTATCGATAAATCTGACTTTAGTGTAAATATTGACGGTCAAAAAATAAAATTTGATGGTGTTTTTATGGCTATTCATGGTGCGCCAGGAGAAAATGGTGTTTTGCAACATTACCTTGATAATTTAAATATTCCTTATACCTGCTCAGGTGTAAAGGCATCGGAATTGAGTTTTGATAAAGGCGCCTGTAACGATTTTCTTAGAAGCTGTGGAATTCTATGTGCCGAATCTATAAAACTAGAAAAAGGAGAGCAAATCAATTGTTCAGATATTATTAAAAAGCTAGGTCTTCCATGTTTTGTTAAGCCTAATGGAAACGGAAGTAGTTTTGGAATTAGTAAAGTAAAATCTGAAGATGAACTCATACCAGCTATAGAAAAAGCTTTCGAACAAGATAATTATATACTTATTGAATCCTTACTTATAGGAACTGAGGTCACTTGTGGTGTACACAACCTAAACCAAAAAATAGATACATTTCCTATCACAGAGATTGTTAGTGAGAACGAATTCTTCGATTATGAAGCTAAATACGAAGGAAAATCAAATGAAATTACCCCCGCTCGTATAAGCCAACAGCTAGCTCAAAAAGTTTCAGAAAAAACAATTGAAATTTATCAATTGCTTGAATTGGATGGAATAGCTAGAATAGACTACATCATTATGAATGATGAACCTTATATGATAGAAGCGAATACCGTTCCAGGACTTTCTGAAGAAAGTATTATTCCACAACAGGCTAAGTGTAAAGGCATAACACTATCGGAATTATTTAATCAATCTGTAAAGCATATGTTTAATGGAAAATAAGATTCGTTTGGTTTGGGATTTTAGAGGGGAAGATGCTTTAAAAACAGCCGAGCACCAGCTAATTCACCTTGTTGAATTTATGAAAAAAGAGAATATCCCTTTTTTAGAACATAAAACTGAAAAAATTAATGACCTACATAGCATTTGCTCCATTTGTATATACGAAAGTAATTTAGATTTTGTTAAAAATAAACTAAGACCTCACAGAGGTTTTCTTGCTAAATAGAAGTTAAGCTTTCTATTGCCAAGCGATAGCTATCCAAACCAAAACCACATATACTACCCTTACAATATGGAGCAATAAGTGATTTTTTTCGAAACTCTTCTCTAGAATAAATATTAGAAATATGTACCTCAATAACAGGAGACTGTACAGAAGAAATAGCATCAGCAATAGCTACTGAAGTGTGGGTATAACCTCCTGCATTTAAAATAATAGCGTCTGCCTCAAAGCCATTTTCATGAAGAAAATTGATAATCTCCCCTTCTACATTGCTCTGGTAGTAGCTAAAATTAATAGAAGAGAATTTAGCGCAAAGTTCTTTATAATACGCATCAAAAGACTTTTCTCCATAAATACTCTTTTCTCTTAAACCTAATAAGTTTAAATTTGGACCATTAATGATGATAACTTTCATAGTACAAAAGTAATCAATGAGTTGGAAAAATAATATAAATGGCTTTCGTTCTTATTTAATGCTTGAGCGTTCTCTGTCTGAAAACTCTGTTGAATCCTACATTAGAGATGTCAACAAACTTGTAGATTACCTAGAAATGAATGAAACTAAACTTAGTGTAAAAAAGATAAGCACTAAGGATTTAACCTCATTTATTAGATGGATTGCAGAAATTGGAATGAGTGCTAGTACACAAGCTAGAATATTATCTGGCGTTAAGGCTTTTTTCAAATACTTAATTCTTGAGGATATTATAAAAAACGATCCTAGTCATCTTATTGAAGGTCCAAAAAAAGGTTTAAAACTTCCCGATACTTTGAGCACAGAAGAAATTGATACGATTGTTAATGCAATTGACTTGAGTCATCCACAAGGGCAGCGCAATAAAGCAATTATAGAAACTCTTTATGGTTGCGGATTAAGAGTCTCTGAATTAATCAACTTAAAGCTTTCTAATTGGTACAAAAATGATGGGTTTATAAAAGTCACTGGTAAAGGAGATAAAGAGCGTTTAATACCAATGGGCAAGGTTACAGCTAACGTTTTGACTATTTATATTAATGAAATCCGCTGTCATCAATCTATAGAAATAGGTCATGAAGACTTTATTTTTCTTAGTAAAAGAGGTAAACATTTAAGTCGAGTATCTATTTTCAATATTGTGAAAGAATTAGCTGTTAAAGCGCAGATTAAAAAAAATATTAGCCCTCATACATTTAGACATAGTTTTGCTACTGAATTAATAGAAAGAGGCGCTAATCTTAGAGCAGTACAAGAAATGCTAGGACACGAATCCATCACAACTACTCAACTATACACCCATATCAATAGAGCATTTTTAAGAGAGTCTATCATATCACATCACCCTAGGTCCTAAGATGAGTGTATATTCTAACATCTGGAAACTATATGTCATTAAAGGACTGAAATGGTTTATGGTGGCAATGCCTATAGTGGTTCTTTTCTTTCAAGAAAACGGATTAAGCTTACAGCAAGTCATGATACTTCAAGGAATCTATTCTTTTATGGTCGCCGCAATGGAAATACCATCTGGATATTTAGCCGATGTTTTTGGAAGAAAACATACCATGATACTTGGAACTATATTCTGTTTTTTAGGTTTTTTAGTGATTAGTCTTTCTTTCAACTTCTGGTATTTTTTTATTGGTGAAATCATTTTGGGTATAGGTTCAAGTTTTATTTCAGGTGCTGACTCTGCTCTTATGTACGACTCTCTTGCCGAAAGTAAAAAGGAAGAAGAATACACCAAAGTAGAAGGAGTAGCCTATGGAATAGGCAACTTTTCTGAGGCAATAGCAGGAATTTGCGGTGGCCTATTAGCCGAAATATCTTTGCGTTTGCCTTGGCATGTGCAAGTCGTCGTAGCGGCTCTTATTATTCCATTTACTTTTATGCTAGTTGAGCCTAAAGTGCATAAGGAAAATAGATTACCCAAAAAATTTAAAGCTATTTGGCAAGTTGTTAAATTTTCACTTGTTGAAAATAAGGTCTTGAAATGGTTGATTATACTTTCTTCAGCAGTTGGATTTGCTACATTATCATTAGCATGGTTTGCACAGCCTTATTTCAAAAGTATTAATATGCCTTTAAAATACTTTGGCTTTGCTTGGGCGTTTTTAAACCTTATTACTGGCTTTTCATCTATTAATGCTTATAGATTACAAAAATTCTTTTCCAAGAATAGTTTCTTAATACTCATTAGTTTGGGTATTAGCATCCCCATATTTTTACTTTCTAAATCAACAGCTATTATGGGCTTAGTAATGATAGGTATTGTTTATTTATTTAGGGGGGTTGCAACTCCTGTTATGCGCACCTACATCAATGATATTACCCCCTCAAACATGCGAGCAACAGTATTATCTATAAGAAGCTTTTGCATTCGAGCAACATTTGCTGTTATTGCACCATTAATGGGGTGGATAGCTGACGTATACACTTTAAGCCAGAGCTTTTTATTACTAAGTATAATTGTTGGAATATGTGGAGTTCTTGCTTCTCTAAAGCTAAAACAACTATCTAACAATTAATTTTTCAACACTTCTTTTTACTCCATTTTGAATTTCAACAAAATATATTCCTGAAGAAAGGTATTTAATATCTAACTGTTGAGATGATGTTTCTAAAGAAGATATCAATTGACCATTTATATCACTTATTTTAATAGTCTTTAATCCCTCAAACGCTAAATCCACATAAGAGGTTGCAGGATTAGGATATAGTGCATGTGTCTTTTCGTAAGAATGGATAGAAATAATTTCACAATCGATATCAAAATCAAATTGATCAAAAGTATTGTTATTTAATTCAGAAAATATAGAAACATCAAACTGTAATAAAGATGGACTAGGGTTAATAAAAACCCCTGTTAAAGTAATGTTTAAACTGTTTCCTACGGTATAAGAATTATTGTCAGCTGGAGAAACAATAAATAATTCTATACCACCATCATCAAGATTAATTATCGTGAATGAAAATTGAACATTGTCATCCTCAACCAAGTCAATTTCTACGGTGTTTTCATCTATCAATATATCACCTACCACTAAAGAGTATTCATTATTGATAAAATCATTGATACCAGTAACAGCAGTTGCAAAACCAACATTTTGACCAATTTCTAGGTTTTCTAAATCTAAACTACCTTGATTTGAATTAACTGTAGTTGACTGAATATCTGGTTGGTTTAGCCCTTGTTCAATCTCAAAATTAATATCTGTTAAATCCTCACAAAGCAAGGACGATAAATCAATACTAATTTCGGGTTCAAATTCTTGAGGAACAAAGATACCAATGTAAAACGTATCGCTTACAGACCAATCTGAATAATAACTCTGATTTTGTGAGCAAAAAGCTTTAATTTTCCACTCGTAATAATTTTCATGCTCAAGGTCGCCACCAATTGTTCTTGAATTGGCAGTACTATCCAAATTAGAAATATAATTCCAAGATGTATCATCTATTGATTTGTAACCAACCATAAAATGATCGACTCCCATACCCAGCATAGAATCCCAGTGGCCATCGGCAAAACCAGTAACTTCAGTAACAATAACATTATCAGAGTAAATATTGGACGACATTGGACATTCTACGTATTCCAAAGTCGTAAAAGTATCTACAACAGACCATTCACTTGGGTCTTGATAGTTTTCTGAACAATAAGCAGCAACTCTCCATACATAAGTTGTGTTATATTCTAATAAACCAATAATTTTACTTGTTGAAGTACTATCTAAGTTGGCTAAATTGTTCCATTCTAAAGAATCAATTTGTTTATAATTGACAAGAAAGTGCTGAACTCCAGTACCTAACAAGGAATCCCAATGACCTACAACAGAGGCCGAAGAAGAATTAAAGTTGTAATTATCCGTGTATAAGCCCGTTGGTTGTGGACAATTTTGAGAAAACGTTTGTAGTGTATAAAATAAAAATACTATAAATAAAAGATGGACTCGCATGATTAAGTGTTTAATAAATATCTATTACAAAGTTAATTATAAAATAACAAAAAGAAATCATTTTAAGAAAAGATGATTTACATCTGTAAATTAGTATTTTTGTATTTAATCTTTTTTTTATATCACTATAATGCAACAAGTATCAAATCGTTTAAAGCAATTATCAGAATCTGCAACACTTGCCATGGCTAGGATGAGTCGTGAGTTAAAAGCACAAGGACATAATGTTATTGCTCTAAGTCTTGGAGAACCCGACTTTGACACCCCAGAATTTATTAAGGAATCAGCCAAACAAGCCATCGATAATAATTACTCGCACTACACTCCTGTCCCTGGTTTAGCTGAGCTAAGAGAAGCCATTTGCAAAAAGTTAAAACGAGACAATCAATTGGAGTTTAATGTTGAACAAATTGTTGTATCTACAGGTGCAAAACAATCCATAGCCAATGTATGCTTGAGTTTGCTAAACTCTGGAGATGAAGTCATATTACCTGCTCCATATTGGGTAAGCTATTTTGAACTAGTTAAATTAGGTGAGGCAACACCAGTAGTGATTAAAAGTAGTATTGAAAATGACTTCAAAATGAGTCCACAAGACTTAGAAAAAGCTATTACACCAAATACAAAAATGATAATTTTTAGTTCTCCATGTAATCCAAGTGGAACGGTATACAGCCAAAAAGAACTAGAAGAATTAGCAAAAGTTTTAGAAAAGCACCCTCAAATATATGTGATTAGTGATGAAATATACGAACTCATCAATTTTGGAGTTGAACATTACAGTATGGCCAGAATAGATTCAATAAAAGATAGGGTTATTACCGTAAATGGTGTTTCTAAAGGTTTTGCAATGACTGGTTGGAGAGTGGGTTACATAGCAGCACCACAATGGATTGCTAGTGCCTGTAACAAAATACAGGGTCAAGTCACCTCTGCTACTTGTGCTATTGCTCAAAAAGCCACAGAAACAGCAATGTTAGCTTCTCCATCTGAAGTTGAACACATGAGGATAGCATTTCACAAAAGAAGAGATTTAATGTTGAAAATGTTATCTGAAATACCTGGAATTAAAACAAATACTCCTGATGGTGCGTTTTATATTTTTCCCGATGTATCACACTATTTTGGCAAGGTTGATGGCGAAAAAGTAATAGCGAACTCTGGCGATTTCTGCATGTATCTTCTAAACGATGCTCACGTAGCCTTAGTTGCTGGAGAAGCTTTTGGCTCTCCAAATTGTGTTAGAATATCGTATGCTGCCTCTGAAGAAAATCTTATCGAAGCAGTGGAGAGGATCAGAAAATCATTATCAAAACTGAAATAAATTAGTGAAAATAAATTGGCATAACATATTTAACGATTTTGCAAAAATCAAAGTCCTTATTATTGGTGATGCCATGATTGATTCTTACATGTGGGGGAGTATAAATAGACAATCTCCAGAAGCTCCAATACCTATTGTTGATGTTGAAAAACATGAAAAAAGACTTGGTGGTGCTGCTAATGTAGCATCCAATATTAAAGCTTTAGGTGGGACACCCATTTTATGCTCAGTAATAGGAAATGATGACAAAGGCTTTTTCGATTTAATGAAAGCCGAGAAACTGTCAACCGAAGGTATTTTACAAGAAGATAGAAAAACTACCCTTAAGACAAGAATAATAAGTGAAAACAAACACCAACTAAGAGTTGACGAAGAAGACACCTTTTCAATCTCTAATGAATCTGATTTCATTCAACATACAAAACATTTAATGAAAGATGTTCAAATCGTTATTTTTCAAGATTACAACAAAGGAGTTCTTTCTAAAAACATTATTAGTGAATTAATATCATCAGCCAAAAAATTAAACATACCTGTTCTAGTAGATCCTAAGAAAGATAATTATTGGGAATACAAAGGAGTTGATTTATTTAAACCAAATTCTAAGGAGTTAACAGAGAGTAACTCTAGTGACAATGATTCCTTAAGTTTAGACTCCTTAGCACATATTGTTTCATATCAAAGAAAACAGCTCGACGCTAAAGCATTCCTTCTTACCCTATCAGAAAAAGGGGTATATATTCAAACTGAAAATGAGAGTACCCACTACCCCGCTTTTAAAAGAAATATAGTTGACGTATCAGGTGCTGGTGATGCTGTTATTGCTACTGCCGCTTTAGCTTTGGCTAAGAATATTAATTTCAATGCGATAGCTCAACTGGCTAACCTTGCTGGTGGATTATCGTGTGAAAGTGTTGGAGTCAATCCATTGGATAAAGACATGCTTCTAAAAGAAGCTAGTCGTTTAATATAGCACCACAGAATTTACAGCATACAGCATCTGCTTCGTGACCTTCTTTTGAACATTCTCTACAAGACTGAGTCGAAACCTTCGATGACTTGGTCATAGCAGCTGTAACAATCCCCGTTGGTACAGCAATAATTCCATAACCTAATATCATAATTATTGAGGCTAAGAACTTACCCAAAGAAGTTACTGGAACCACATCACCATAACCCACAGTCGTTAAAGTTACAACAGACCAATAAATTGATTTGGGAATATTCTCAAAACCATTTTTTTGTCCTTCAACAATATACATCAGAGTTCCTAGAATGATAACTATTAAAGAAACCGAAAGTAAAAAGACAATTATCTTAGGTCTTGAAGATTTAAGTGCAATTTGCATAATTATAGCACCTCTCAAATATCTCGACAATTTAAATACTCTAAAAATCCGAATTAGTCTAATAGCACGGATATCTACTAAAACGTGAATGGGTGGGTATAAAAACACCAAATAAGTAGGTATAATTGACAAAAAATCAATAATACCCATAAATGAAAAGATATATTTAAACGGTTTTTTAATTGAATAAATTCGGAGTATGTATTCTATTGTAAATAATATGGTGAAAAACCACTCTGTTAATCTTAAAAGATTGCCATATTCTTTTTCTATAGCTTCTACGCTACTTAAAATAACGCCTAAAACAGAAATTAGGATAGCTATAAGTAACATAACATCAAAAAGCTTACCTTTCTTAGTATCCGCTTCAAAAATAATTTCGTGCAGTCTATCCTTTGTCATTATGGAGGCGAATTTAATACTATTTTGTATAAAAGATTTGATTTTTAATTTTTATACATTTGAAAAAATATTTTCTATTTATTTATGCCTAGAAGATTAAAAGAAAGTCTTGGTCAATTTGGAACGACCCCTGTATTTATGGCTTCTATCAGCACTATTTTAGGTGCCATTCTATTTTTACGTTTCGGATATGCCGTTGGTAATGTAGGCTTCTTTGGAGCAATAGCAATTATTATACTAGGTCATGCGGTTACAATTCCTACTGCTTTGGCGGTTGCTGAAATTGCAACCAATAGAAAGGTGGAGGGTGGCGGTGACTATTACGTAATTTCTAGATCATTTGGATTAAATATTGGTGCTGCCATTGGTATTGCATTATTTTTATCACAAGCCATTAGTGTTTCCTTTTATATCATTGCCTTTGCTGAGTCATTTATTCCTTTTGGACAATACATTAACGAAACCTATAACCTTGGGAGTTTTTCTCATTATCTAGAAGATAGAAAAGCCATCGGCTTAGTGTCAATGAGCTTATTATCAATTCTTATACTATCAAAAGGTGCCGATTTAGGAGTTAAAGCCCTATACGTTGTAGCATCAATCATATTTGTTTCTTTGATTTTATTCTTCTTTGGAGAAAGTCAAATAAGTTGGGATAATGTAGACTTCTTTTCGAAGGTAGAAAATGCCGATAATTTCTTTTATGTATTTACCATTATTTTCCCTGCCTTTACAGGGATTTCTGCTGGTTTAGGCTTATCTGGCGACTTAAAAGAACCTAGAGTTTCTATCCCAAGAGGGACCATAATTGCTACTATCTTAGGGGCTATAATATATGTTTTAGTAGCATTCAAACTAACAGTTTCTACCGATTTAGAGAACCTTGCTAACAATCAACTTGTAATGAGTGATATTGCACTTTGGAGACCAATTATTCCTATTGGATTGGCTTGCGCAGCTATTTCTTCTGCTTTAGGCTCGATCATTGTGGCTCCACGTACATTACAAGCTCTTGGAAAAGATAAGATATTCCCATCTTTAAAACTTGACTATTGGTTAGCCAAGGGAAAGAAAAAAAATAACGAACCGCTCAATGGTACATTAGTAACCTGTGTTATTGCATTTTTCTTTATTTACATTGGTGATATTAATTTTGTCGCTCGAATTATTTCCATGTTTTTTATGGTAACCTATGGAGCAATTTGCTTAATCTCTTTTTTAGAACATTTTTCTGGAGATCCGTCATACCGACCAGTATTTAAATCAAGATGGTATATATCTCTGCTTGGAGCAACATTATCTATTTGGTTAATGTTCAAAATGGATACCTTATTTGCTTTTCTTTCTATTATCATCATGATTTCTTTCTATTATTTCATTAGTAAAAAATCATCTGACAAAAGAGAGTTTGTTAATCTTTTCAAAGATGTTTTAGAACAACTTGGAAGACAAATTCAAATATTTTTACAACGTAAAAATGAAAGCTCAATTTCAAATGTACATTGGCGACCATTCGTTGTAAGTATTAGTGATGCCTCCTTAAAGCGAAATGGTGCTTTTGATATTACAAGATGGATAGCACACAAATATGGTTTCGGAACATACATACATTTTATTAAAGGATATCTAAGTAAACAAACGTTTGAAGAGTCAAAAGAAATTAAACATAAACTTATTGAAAATAAAAAAACGAATGTATATGTAGATACTTTAATTTCACCTTCTTATACATCTGCCCTAGCACAAGTCGTACAACTTTCTAGTATTACAGGAACTGAAAATAATCTTATTCTTCTAGAATATTGCGAGTCAAACAAAGAATCATTTGAAGATGTAATTAGCAATTTTAACCTACTACATACCACAGGCTATGACGTTGCCATAATGCGCTCCAATGACAATAAGGTTGATAAAAAAGAAGAAATCCACATTTGGATATCGTCAAGAGATTATGAAAACTCAAATATGATGATCTTATTAGGATATATTATCTTAGGGCACCCAGATTGGAAAAACGCACAAATCAAGGTGTTTTCTATTTATCCTAAAGATAAATTTGAAGAATATAAAAATCAAATGTTTGACTACATTGAATCTGGTCGTCTTCCTATTTCACCTAGGAATATGAAAATGTTACTACACGATGAAGACATCAGTATTAAAGAGATTATAAACCAACGCTCATCAAAATCAGATTTAACAATAATAGGATTTAGAGGTGAATTAGTGAAGAAACAAAAACTTGACATTTTCGAAGGATATGACAATTTAGGAAATATACTATTCGTTAATAGCATTAATAAAAAAGATATTGAATAGTAGAATAACTATTTGGCTATCTTTGTACCCTAACACACTATTTAAGTTTTGGGAACAAAAATCACTCCTTATAATAAAGATAAATCTTCCAAAAAAGAACAAGTAGCAAAAATGTTTGACGCTATTGCTGGTAGATATGACTTTCTCAACCACTTTTTATCTTTAGGCATTGATATATTATGGCGAAAGAGAGCAGTGAAAGAAATCGCTAAAGTAAATCCAAAAACAATATTAGATATTGCAACAGGCACAGGTGATTTAGCTGTTGAAGCAAACTCCCTAAAACCAAACAAAATTGTTGGTATAGATATCTCTAATAATATGCTAGAGGTAGGACGTTCAAAAATGAAGAAAAAAGGTATTGACAATATTATCGACATGATATATGGCGATTCAGAAAATCTTCAATTTGATGATAATTCATTTGATGCGGTAACTGCAGGTTTTGGTGTTCGAAACTTTGAAAACCTGGACAAAGGACTTAGTGAAATGTGTAGAGTTATGAAAACAGGTGGTAAATTAGCCATTTTGGAACCCGCTGAACCAAACACATTTCCATTCAAACAATTATATGGACTTTATTTTAAAGGGATACTTCCACTTTTAGGAAAGTTATTTTCAAAAGACAATTCAGCATATACTTATCTCCCCGAATCTGTAGCAGCCTTTCCAAGTAGAGGTGATTTTATCAAAAAACTTGAAAAAGCTGGCTTTAAAAAGGCTGAATTTAAGCCATTAACATTTGGCGTCGCAGCTTTATATACTGCAACGAAATAATTCTATTTTTTTTACGATATTGCAGTATGAAAAAAATTTACAAATTAACTGTCTTGATACTTTTGAGCCAAAGCCTATTTGCTCAACGCTACAATGTCCCTCTAAACCTACCTAACTATGATAATAAACCATTACATTTTGGTTTTTTGATAGGTATAAATACTCTTGATTTTAAAATAACACCAGTTTCAAATGTAGAAGACGAACTTTTTGTACTCCAATCCCAAAATCAAAAAGGTTTTAATCTAGGAGTAGTATCCAATATGCGATTAGGAAATAACCTAGACTTAAGGTTTATCCCTACCCTTTCATTAGCTGAAAGAAGAATATTCTACACTCTAAATGACAACACTGTACTAACTGATGAAAATAAAAAAATTGAATCCACTTTTATTGAATTTCCTATAAGTTTAAAGTACAAATCATCACGCTATAATAATGGTAGAGCCTATATTCTCACCGGCTTAAAATATTCATTGGACTTAGCTTCGCAAAGAAATATTGACGACGAAGGTTTAGAAATTGTAAAAATTAAAAAAGATGATTTTTTATATGAAATTGGATTAGGCTTGGATTTTTACCTGCCCTATTTCAAATTTTCTCCTGAACTAAAAGCCAATTTTGGATTAACAAACTTAGTAGTAAACGATGGTAGCATATACAGCCGATCCATAAAAGGAATGAAAACTAGAGGCTTTACAATATCATTTACATTTGAATAAAATATAACGAGATGTCCAAAATACTTTCCTTAACACTTAGTCCAGAAGACGCTGCATTTGATGAATCCATTAATAAGCATATCAATAAGGAATTAAATTCTAATGAAATTGAATTGTCCAATTGGAAAATCTTAAAAAAATCTATTGATGCTAGAAAAAGAGATGTAAAAATCCAGCTTAGAATAGAAATCCATGAAAAGGAAAAAAAAGAAAACCTTAAAATTGAAAAAAACTACAAAGACGTATCAAATTCTGAAGAAGTAATCATTATAGGTTCAGGACCCGCAGGTCTGTTTGCAGCTTTGACACTCTTAGAAAAAGGTAAAAAACCCATCATTTTTGAAAGAGGTAAAGATGTTAGAAGTAGAAGGCGCGATATTGCTGCAATTAATAAGAACCATATTGTAAACCCAGAATCTAACTATTGTTTTGGAGAAGGTGGGGCCGGCACTTACTCAGATGGAAAATTATATACTCGATCCAAAAAGAGAGGATCAATCATTGATATTTTAGAAACATTAGTTTATCATGGTGCCAAAGAAGATATTTTAATTGAAGCACAACCGCATATTGGCACCAATAAATTACCAAAGATTATTGCCAATATAAGAGAAACCATTTTGTCTCATGGTGGCGAAATACACTTCAACACCAAAGTTGTCGATTTTATTATAAAAGATAATACGATTCAAGGTGTAGTCCTACAAAATAAAGATAAAGTTTTAGCAAAAAACACCATTTTAGCTACTGGTCATTCGGCCAGAGATATATTTAATTTACTAGATAGAAAATCAATAGAAATTAAGTACAAGCCATTTGCTATGGGTATTAGGATAGAACACCCACAAGGTCTAATCGATCAAATACAATATTCATGTAAAGAAAGAGGGCCTTACCTCCCACCAGCATCTTATAAATTAGTCACACAAACAAATAATAGAGGCGTATATTCATTTTGCATGTGCCCCGGTGGTTTTATTGTACCTGCAGCAACAAATAGTGGTGAAATAGTAGTTAATGGTATGTCCCCCTCAAAAAGAGATTCTATTTTTTCTAACTCAGGTATTGTAGTAGAAGTAAAAGATGAAGACCTAAAACCTTTTGAAAAGCATGGAGAGCTAAAAGGGCTATACTATCAGATGTCATTAGAAGAAAGTATGTGTAAATTAACCCCTGACTTACAAGTTGCTCCAGCACAAAGAATGGTAGATTTTATAAATAATAAAACTTCCAACAAATTAAATAAAACATCTTATCAACCTGGTATTTTATCACAACCCTTACACCAAATATTACCGAATAGTATTTCGAGTTCGTTGTCAGAAAGTTTTAAAGTTTTTGGCAAAAAAATGAAAGGGTATTTAACAAACGAGGCAAACATAATAGCATTAGAAAGTCGAACATCATCACCTGTATCAATTCCTAGAGATAAAGATAGTCTGCAACATCTTAAAATCAACAACCTTTACCCTTGTGGTGAAGGCGCAGGATATGCTGGCGGAATTGTTTCTGCAGCAATTGATGGAAAAAAAGTAGCTGATAGAATTTGAAATATCAAAAAAATTCTATAAGTTTACATAATTGTAACTTTAACACTAAGTGGTAATTGTGGATTATGTAGTAATAATTGTATTTTTAATTTTTTCATATTTAATTACTCTTATAATATTAAGGCTTAGACTTTTCAAATCAAGACTAAAAAGCAAGTCATTCAGTAATTGTTGTCCGATTTGTAGTCAGCCTCTTGATAGACTAAGAAACTTACCGAAAGATAATTTGTGTAATACTTTAACCCTTAATATTTTCTTTTTCAAGAGATTTTTTTGCAAATCATGTAAATGGAAGGGATTACTGGCAAAATACTCCAGAAAAAATTTAAAGTGAAGAAAGAATTATTGCTGAGGCGATGGAAACATTCAACGACTCAGCTCTCGAAAATTTAGATTTAGGTATTGTAATTCTCTCGCCTTTCAATTCTAAGATATCCTCACCTACACCCTTTGACTCACTGCCTAAAACAATAATCTTTTTCTTTACCTTTTTTACATCTTTCAGAGAAGTGCCATTCAAAACAGTCACATACAATGTATAATCAGGATTATCGTTAAAAACACCCACTAAGTTGGTATAGTGTAGATTGACTCGAGCAAATGAACCCATTGTTGATTGAACTACTTTAGGGTTTAAATAATCTACGCAATCAGTAGAACATATGATATCCTTAACACCAAACCAATCTGCTAAACGTATGATTGTTCCCAAATTACCAGGATCTTTAACACCATCTAATGCTAAAACCGTATCACCACTTATGGGTTTAAGATTTGCCTTGACCTTTACAACAGCTAACACTTTATTAGGTGATTTTAATGATGAGATTCTGTTTAATTCGTTTTTTGATACAATGACCGCGTCACTTCCTAACCATTCTTTTGTGGCATAAATACTTTCAACCTCCCAATCAGAAGCAAGTATTTCATTAACCAACTTCTCTCCTTCTACAACAAATAAGCCGTGTTTTTGCCTATTCTTTTTAAGAGATAGGGAACGAATTAATTTAATTTGATTTTTAGTTAACATTCTCTGTTTAAAACTTTAAGCCGAAAGTAAAAAAATATCTTGATGAAACATTCAATAAAAAATAGTATTTAATACATTTGCCGGTATAACTTTAATAATTGAATAAAATGATAAAAGCTGGTGTAGCCACAGGAAACCAAGTACAAGAAATATTTAACCATGCCAAACAACACGCTTATGCATTGCCTGCAGTTAACGTTGTAAATACAAGTAGTGTAAATGCTGTTTTAGAAGCCGCTAGAGATAACAATTCTCCAGCTATGGTTCAATTTTCAGCAGGTGGAAGTCAATTTTTTGCCGGTAAAGGTCTTTCAAACGACAATTTCCAAGCAGCAATAGCTGGTGGTATTTCAGGAGCAATGCACACCCATCAGCTAGCAGAACTGTATGGTGCAACAATTATATTACACACCGACCATTGTGCTAAAAAACTTTTACCATGGATCGATGGACTACTTTCTGCTAGTGAAGATTTTTACAAAGTACATGGTAAGTCATTATATAGCTCACACATGATAGACCTTTCAGAAGAATCTTTAGAAGAAAATATTGATATCTGCAAACGCTATCTCGAAAGAATGAGTAAAATGGATATGACATTAGAGATAGAATTAGGTATTACAGGAGGTGAAGAAGATGGTGTTGATAATTCAGACGTCGATAGCTCAAAACTTTACACTCAACCCGAAGAAGTAGCATATGCCTACGAAGAATTGATGAAAGTAAGTGATAAATTTACTGTTGCAGCCGCTTTTGGTAATGTTCACGGAGTATATAAACCTGGAAATGTAGACTTACAACCTAAAATACTTAAAAACTCTCAGACGTATATTCAAGAAAAATTTGGCACCATTGAAAATCCAGTTAACTTTGTATTTCATGGCGGGTCAGGCTCTTCAGTAGAAGATATTAGAGAAGCGATAGGATATGGAGTAATAAAGATGAATCTAGATACCGATTTTCAATACGCTTTCACATCTGGAGTAAGAGATTATATGAATGACAAAAAGGACTACATTTCAAGTCAGATTGGAAATCCTGAAGGCAACGACATTCCTAACAAAAAGTATTACGACCCTAGAGTATGGCAAAGAAAAGGGGAAGAAGCTTTTAAAAGTCGTCTTAATCAAGCCTTTGCTGATTTAAATAACGTTAATACCTTGAAGTAAACAAAATGGGTTGGTTTAAAAGAATACAAGGAGGCATTACTACTTCCACAAACGATAAAAAAGAAACCCCTGAGGGATTGTGGTACAAATGTCCTAAATGTAAACAAATAGCGCCAACAGAAGAACATGAATCTGGACTAAGTGTCTGCGAAAAATGTGGCTACCATGAAAGAATTAATGCTGATGGCTACTTTTTTATTCTATTTGACGAAGGTAAATTCAAGGAGCTAGATGCTAAAATGGAATCTAAAGACCCCTTAAAGTTTGAGGATACCAAAAAATACAAGGATAGACTAGTTCAAACTAAAAAGAAGACCGGTTTAAAAGATGCTATCACTTCAGGATACGGAAAAATTGACGGTAAACCCATTGTTATTGCCTGTATGAATTTCAATTTCATTGGAGGGTCAATGGGTGCTGTTGTAGGTGAAAAAATTAGTAGAGCCATTCAAGAAGCTGTCAAACAAAAATGTGGTTTCATGATGATCTCTAAATCAGGTGGAGCAAGAATGATGGAAGCCGCATTTTCTCTTATGCAAATGGCAAAGACATCTGCAAACCTTTCATTACTCGCTCAAGCTAAATTACCCTATATCTCCCTACTAACAGACCCTACAACAGGTGGTGTAACAGCATCATTTGCTATGCTGGGCGATGTAAACATTGCAGAACCTGGAGCATTAATAGGCTTTGCTGGCCCTAGAGTAGTCAAAGAAACCATTGGTAAAAACCTACCAGAAGGTTTTCAAACCTCTGAATTTGTTCTGGAGCACGGATTTCTAGACTTCATTGTAGAACGTAAAAATCTAAAATCCAAAATATCATCATTACTAGATATGTACTTATCCTAGAAAACAAGAGTGAAATATCTTTTATTATTTAAAAGTTTTTCTATATTTGCAAACCATTTTTAGGATATAAAAAACAAAACAAAATGCATTTAACTGCTAAAGAAAAAGACGCCATTTTTAAAAAATACGGCGGTGACTCAAAAAATACAGGTTCAACTGAAGGTCAAATAGCTTTATTTACCAACAGAATATCATACCTTACAGGTCACTTAAAAAATAATAGAAAAGATAAAAATACTCAGCGTTCACTACAACTTCTTGTAGGTAAGAGAAGAGGTCTTCTTGATTACTTGATGAATAAAGACATCGAGAAATATAGAACGCTTATTAAAGATTTAGGAATAAGAAGATAAGGTATCTTCTAAGCGGACAATACGCAAAAGGCAATTTTTCAATTGCCTTTTTGTGTATAAATCCGTTAGTATGTTAATAGACAAAGAAAAATGAAAGAAATTGTAAAAAAAATTGAACAGAAAGATGGTAGAACCATTGAAATAAGAACTGGTAAATTAGCTAAACAAGCTCATGGATCAGTTGAATTAAGAATGGGTGATTCTGTTCTATTAGCAACAGTAGTATCTAATAAAGATGCTAAAGACGATGTTGACTTCCTGCCACTTACTGTAGATTACAGAGAAAAATTCGCTGCTGATGGACGTTTTCCAGGTGGTTTTTTAAAGCGTGAAGCAAGACCAACGGATCACGAAATTTTAATAATGAGATTAGTAGACAGAATACTGCGTCCATTATTCCCTAGCGACTACCATGCTGACACACAAATCATGTTATCCTTAGTATCGCACGATGAAAACGTATGTCCAGAAGCATTAGCAGGATTAGGTGCATCTGCTGCACTTGCAGTTTCTGATATTCCATTCAATGGTCCAATTTCTGAAGTAAGAGTTGGACGTGTTAATGGTGAATTAATAGCTAACCCTAGTCCAGCTCAATTAGAAGAATCTGATATTGATATGGTAATCGGTGCATCTGCTGATAGTGTAGCAATGGTGGAAGGTGAAATGGATGAAATTTCTGAAGCAGAAATGGTAGAAGCTATCAAATTTGCCCATGATGAAATAAAAAATCACTGTGCTGTTCAATTGGAATTAACAAAAGAAGTAGGTACAGAAACTAAAAGAGAGTACTCTCACGAAAATCACGATAAGGAATTAGAAGATAATGTTATGGCATTCTGTTATGACAAATTCTATTCTGTAGCAAAAAAAGCATCTGAAAAACACGCTAGAAGCAACGATTTCAAAGCCATTAAAGATGCTTTTAAAGAAACACTTTCAGCAGAAGAACTTGCTGAAAAAAGTTTCATGTTAGGAGCATATTTCAAAAAGGCTGAGAAAAAAGCCGTTAGAGATATGGTGCTAAACGAAAACGTACGTTTAGATGGTCGTAACCCTTCTGATATTCGTCCAATATGGTGTGAAGTAGATTATTTACCAAGACCACACGGTTCAGCCCTTTTTACAAGAGGTGAAACACAATCTATTACCACAGTAACATTAGGTACAAAGATGGATGAGAATAGAATTGATGGTGTAACTAAGGTAGGTTCCGAAAGATTCTATCTGCACTACAACTTCCCTCCATTTTCAACTGGTGAAGCAAGACCAATTAGAGGGGTAAGTAGAAGAGAGATTGGTCATGGTAACCTTGCACAAAGAGCATTGTCGAGAATGATTGACGAAGACAACCCTTACACTGTAAGAGTCGTTTCTGATATACTTGAATCAAACGGTTCATCATCTATGGCAACGGTATGTGCCGGAACAATGGCATTAATGGATGCAGGTGTTAAACTAAGAAAACCCGTTTCAGGTATTGCCATGGGGTTAATAACTGATGGAAACAAGTTTGCTGTATTATCAGATATCCTAGGAGATGAAGACTTCCTAGGCGACATGGACTTTAAAGTATGTGGTACTAAAGATGGTATTACTGCTTGTCAAATGGATATCAAAATAGAAGGATTATCGTATGAAATTCTTACTCAAGCACTAGAGCAATCCAATGCTGGTAGAATGCACATCTTAGGGAAGCTAACAGATACTATATCTGAAACTAGAGAGCAACTAAAACCACATGTGCCAAAAATTCATGTGATGTATATACCTAAAGATACAATTGGAGCAGTAATTGGACCAGGTGGAAAGATAATCCAACAACTTCAAGCTGATACGGATACTACAATTACAATTGAAGAAATTGATAATCAAGGTAAAGTAGAAATTTTAGGAACAGGTCAAGAATTACTTGACAATGCTATTTCTGAAATAAAAGCGTTAACATTCACTCCTGAAGTAGGTGATGTCTTTACTGGAACAGTACGATCAATAATGCCATACGGTGCATTTGTAAATATTGGTAAGGGAACAGACGGACTATTACATATTTCAGAAATCAATTGGGAAAGAGTCGAAAATGTTGAAGATGTTTTGAAAGAAGGTGATAAAGTAGAAGTTAAATTAACTGAAATTGATGCTAAATCTGGAAAACTCAGATTATCAAGAAAAGTACTTTTACCAAAACCTGAAAAAAAATAATCAACAGTTGTAACCTTTGATTGTTTCTAGCGTATAAGTATGCTAGAACAACCTAAATATTAACATTAAATTACAAGATGAGACAGCTAAAAATCACCAAACAGGTAACCAACAGAGAAACCGCTTCACTAGATAAATATTTGCAAGAAATAGGTCGTGTAGACTTAATTACTGCAGAAGAAGAAGTCGAGTTAGCTCAACGAATAAAAGCAGGTGATGAAATGGCCTTAGAGAAGCTTACTAAAGCTAATCTACGTTTTGTAGTGTCAGTAGCAAAGCAATATCAAAATCAAGGTTTATCACTTCCTGATTTAATCAACGAAGGAAACCTTGGTTTGATAAAAGCTGCTAGACGTTTTGATGAAACTCGTGGTTTCAAATTTATTTCTTACGCAGTATGGTGGATTCGTCAATCTATACTTCAAGCATTGGCCGAACAATCAAGAATTGTCAGACTACCCTTGAACAAAATTGGATCCATCAATAAAATCAATAAAGCCTATGCCTTATTGGAACAACAATTGGAAAGACCACCTACAGCTGAAGAAGTCGCTAAAGAATTGGATTTGACTGAAGATGAAGTGAAACAGGCTATGAAAAATTCTGGTCGTCACGTATCCATGGATGCACCTTTAGTTGAAGGAGAAGACAGCAATATGTATAATGTCATTGGTAGTGAAGACAGCCCTAACCCTGATGAAGGACTAATGGTTGATTCATTAAGACAAGAAATCGGAAGAGCTTTAGCAACACTAACACCTAGAGAAGGTGAAGTCGTTAAAGCCTATTTTGGATTAAATGGAGCTCATGCCATGACCTTAGAAGAAATTGGTGAAGCATTTGATCTTACAAGAGAAAGAGTTCGACAAATTAAGGAAAAAGCTGTTCGCCGATTAAAACACACTTCAAGAAGTAAAATATTAAAAACCTACTTGGGATAATTTAAAGAGAGCTTCGGCTCTCTTTTTTTTTAACTTTGTCGCAAAATAATTTATCATTTATGTCACATTTAATAGCACCTTCCGTTTTAGCAGCCGATTTTGCCAACCTACAAAAAGACTGTGAAATGCTTAACCAAAGCCAAGCCGATTGGTTTCATATAGATGTAATGGACGGCGTATTTGTTCCTAACATATCTTTTGGAATGCCAGTTATTAAGGCTATTAAAAAACATGCTAAGAAAACCATGGACGTACACTTGATGATTGTTGAACCCGACAGATACATCAAAACCTTTAAAGAAGTAGGTGCTGATATCCTAACCGTTCATTATGAAGCCTGTACACACCTACATCGCACCTTACAAGCTATAAAAGCTGAAGGTATGCAAGCTGGTGTAGCACTGAACCCACATACTTCAGTGGATTTATTAAAAGATACCATTAATGACATTGATTTAGTTTGCTTAATGTCAGTAAATCCAGGATTTGGCGGTCAGTCGTTCATTGAAAACACCTATGACAAAGTCAAAGAACTAAAAAAACTTATAAACAGTAAAAACGCCAATACTAAGATAGAAATTGATGGAGGAGTAAACTCTACAAATGCACCAAAACTAATAGAAGCAGGAGCAGATGTATTAGTAGCAGGAAGTTTTGTTTTCAAATCAGAAAACCCTACTCAAACAATTAGTGATTTAAAAAAATGCTAATAGCCGTTTAAGTAATCTCTTAAATATTCATAAGGAGCATTCAAATCACCATTTTTACAAATGGTAGCTTTATCGATAATATTATCGCTATCCTCTGAAAGTAAGCAAGGAAAAATATGTGTTATTAATTCGTTACCAAAATCTTCAGAAGCGTCTTTCGGTAATTCACAAGGCAAATTGTCTACTGCCATTACTGTGATGACATCTTCTTTATTAAAAATATCTTCAGATTCGGTATGGGGATTATACCCATAAATAGGGTTTTCTATAGTTGAAGGGCGAATGGTAGAAGCCACAGGACCATCAATATCGCAAGAAATATCAGCAATTGTACGAATTTTAAAATCAGGAGACTTAGCATCCTCTCTAGTAAACAGATAAGGAGAACCCGCACCATAATAATGACCAGCAATAAAAATATCAGCACAAGAAGCAAAATCAATAAACGAAGATTTGAATAATTCTGGATTCGAAAAGAAATCTGAACTAGAAAAGTCCGAACCATCAATTCGCACATTATAGTCGTAAAAATCTAGATGAACATAAACAGCTTCATCAAAACTTTGAGTCGTAAATTCTTCTTTGCTTACTTCTCTTATACCTAAAGTATGTATAATTTCTAAGGCACCTTGCCCTACTCTACCATTTCCAGAAACAATGATTTTAACGTTAGGCAAGTCTATCTTTTTTAACTCCTCTTCAAGCTCTACCCTATCCTCACAACTATTAGCAGGTTTTAAATGGTATTTTTGAGTTCTTTCACCATAAGCCAAAAAACCATTGTAACAACCCACAACACCAGCAAATCTACCAAAACCAAGAACACGTCTTCCATTGGCATACTTTAACGTTTCATAATCAACCATTGAGATATTTTTCTCAACCATTTTTTGAAGCAACTCTAGATTATATAGTTGTGATTTTATCGTATGAGAAAAATAAAAATACATTTTATCATTAAGAAGTTCTGTTTTCACAACCTCTTTTACTCCCATAAGTATGTCACAGTCCGAAACATCATCAACTAATGGAATACCTAAAGCTGAATAGTCACTATCATCAAAACAGCGAATAGGACTTTTTTGAACCACCAAATCTAAATTAGAATATTGATTCATTAGCACCTGACATTGTGTAGGAGTCAAAGGAACTCTTTTATCAGGTGGTGTTTTACCCTCTCTTAATATGCCAATCTTGGTTTTAGTCATGCCTCAAAATTAGCAGAATTTATCTAATAAAAAACTTAAATTCTAATCAAAAATTTAGCGATTACGCTTTCTTGTTATGATATAATTATGAATGGCTTTTTTAGAGGTTAACCAATTTTTTCCTTCTTTATAAGCATCTATTTTACCCTGCCGAGCCAGTAAACTAATATACTCCTGCCCATAAGGAACATCATCCTCTTTAACGATATTTGAAATCTCATCATAGCCATCTTCGGAACCAGGCAAAGCATTAATATAAATATTTAAAGTACGCTCTACAGCTTGCACCATAAGAAGCATTAGCTTTTGGTAATTACCCTTATTAGCGGCATTTAAGGCAGCATAATATTTTTTCCTATCATTTCGTAGAATGATAGCAGGCGGAAAACCAAAAGACATTAAAATGAGGTTCATACTTAATCGAGCAGTACGGCCATTACCATCATAAATCGAAAAACGCACAGAAACTATAGAATTGGTTAGTAAATTGGCGTACTCAGAATCGTAACCCGGTAACTCTTGAGCATTTTCTTGACTTAGCAAAACCGCTTGGTAAGGAATACCCGGTATCTGCGCAAAAAGAACTACACTCAAAAACAGAAAAAATATACTTAAGACAAATTTCATTCCCCACTTTAAGTTTTACATAATCACTACTTTAGCTCTAGGACAACCTCTATGCTAAATCCCTTGCTATGCTAATGTGCTTAAACATATACAAACCTAATATATTGCACTATCAAAAAACTTAACATTTTCACACTCGTTTAACGGAAAAAATCCATCATTTATCAGTAATAAATTGGTCTTAATCGAGATTACATGTATGCTTTATCAAAAAAACTCCTTTTTGACTACTAATAATTCTGTGTAAATGAAAGTTATAAATAGTGTAACTTTGCAGCTGTTCTTTTTTTATTGGGGCTGACTGGTTTTGACTACAAGATGAAGTTAACCGTAAGCATGTCGAGCGTTGTTTGTTGGCTCGTAAATATCAATTCACACACTTTTAAATGGCGAGTATAACTACGCTATGGCTGCCTAGATATAGTATTTAGGACGCCTTTGCTTCCGAATGAAAGATGGCTCAACGCTTTCGTTCTATTGAAGCATCAGAAAAGATTGAGCTAGCGATTTAGGGCTTCGACTAAAAAGCGAAACTAAAGAAGATAAGGTTGGAGTATGGTTGTGTTTTTCCTTACCCTTCCCGACAATCAAAAAACAATAAACATGTAGAAAGCGCTTGAGTTCCTTGTTTGGACGTGGGTTCGATTCCCACCAGCTCCACTAATTTAAATATTAGATTTTAATATCTCCTCTAATTCTTCTTTACTGATAAGACCCGTATGTCTCCAGATTTCTTTAGAATCTTTGAAAAGCACAAAAGTAGGCACGGCTTTGATATTATAAGAATCTGCTAAAAGTTCACTTTTATCCATATCTATTCTAAGAATTTCTGCTGAACTTTCGTATTCAACTTTAAGTTCATCTACAATGGGCGACATCTTTCGGCAAGGCACACACCAAAGGGTATGAAAATCAGCTAAGACCAAACTATTTTTTGATAACATATTATCAAAATCAGAAATTGACAACTCCTCCATAGAATGGTCTTTTTTAGACGTGGATTTGGTCAGTGGCATACGATTTGTATTCCATGCCATTATCCCACCTTTCAAATTAACCACCTTGGTTTGTCCTGACTCTAATAACATTTTTGCAGCTTTGGAGCTCCTACCTCCACTCTTACAATAGACATATACCGTTTTATCTTTTTGAATCTTTGCAATTTTTTTGGAAAAATCTGCATCGTAAAAATCAATAGTACTGGCATTTTCTATCATACCGCCATTAATTTCTTGAGGAGTACGCACATCTAAAAGAATGGCATTCTCTTTTTCAAATGCAGATTTGAACTCTTTTGGGGATAAATTGGTAAACGTTTGTGAATTTGAGGAACAAGCAATAAGTAAGATTGAACCAACTAGAGCAATGAAGTTTTTCATAATTATTTTAAGAATTTTAATGCAAATGTATTAAAAACTTGGTGTTGATCAATGTTTACAATATGACCAGAATTATTTACTTTTTCTAAAAAACAATTGGACTTGTCTTTAACGTATTCTTCAATTTGACGAACAAAGAGATAATCTTCTATGCCCGAAATAAATAAGGTAGGTTTTGACAATTTTAGTTTAGAAATATCATCAATAGTATGTTTAATTTCAGGCAACAACCTTAACCAATTCTGGAAAGCTCTATTTTTAATTTTTTTAGCTTCATTGATAAACACTCTTCTTGATACTCTGTGCTCTTTACTGGGCATTATAATAAGCGCAAACAAACGATATAATATAATGTTAGGCGTAAATCCTTTAATGGCTTGAGCCGTTCTAAGAAGAAAAAGTGTTCGTGTTGAAAAGCTAGTAATAGCTCCGCTTAATATTACTTTATTTACGAGACTAGGATATAAATCTGAAATTTTAGTGATTATTATAGTCCCTAAAGAGACACCAATAAAATGTGATTTTTTGATCTTTAGGTGTTGAATAACTTCAACTACCTCTTCAACAACAATATCCAAAGAATAGTCACTCTGAACAGGCATATCGTTAGACATACCATGCCCTCTTAAATCAATTAATAATAAATTAAAATGTTCTTTGAGTACTTTGACTTGCTTGTGCCATATGGTACTACTGCCTCCTGCCCCATGAATAAAAGTTATCCAATCGGCATCGTCTGACTTAATGAAATGCTTATATTTTAACAATGGTATAACTTTAAATGATAATTTATTTTTCAAAGATAATTCTCTTTTCAAAACTACCATCATCATAAAAATAAATATAAGGGTTATTAGGCTCTAATTTATTAACCGTTTCTCCCAGTATGTTTTTTATAAACAAAAGTCGTCTGTCTTGTGTTTGTAAATCTGTAATTCCTGTAGCCCCTTCACAACTTACCGTTCCTAAATCGTAAAAGTCAGAACATTCCGGATTTTCATTATCGGTAATTGCAAATTCATAAGGGGTAACTCCGTCAGCTAAAAGTGGACCCACCTGATAAAACACTTGACCATATTCAAAAGAACCGTAATTAGTGCCATTACCCTGAATTGTAAAGGTGTATGCGGATGGACTCATAACATCAAATTCTATATCAACCATAAAATAACCTAAGCTATCGCACTCTCCTGCTTCAGCATAAACATTAGAAATCATACAATCTGAAATTGAATCATCGTCACATTCCTCCCATTTTGAAGACTCAAACAAGGTGTAGACAAGTTCCATATAATCACCATCCATAGAGAGATTAATGTTATCACCATTTAGGTAGTAATTTATCATCATCAGTTCTTCCTCTTCTTCATCCGAAATCACTAAGACAGAATCCGATGCTATATAACCGAGTGAAATAAATTCATAACATTCCATATTGTCTTCAAAGTCATAAATAAATATAGAGTCAGAAGTGAACTCCAAATAATCGTATTCTTCTTCCAAATAATATTGCCCTTCTAAAGATACTCCAGCACCATCAAGTCCAAAGCTAATATCAAAAGAGCATGCTAATTCAGGGTTTCCAGCAAAAAAACCTTCAAACAACAATAAAGTACCTTCGAAAGGGAAGCTAAAAAACTCATCGAAATATAATGTTCTTGTATCGCTGTAGTTAGAACCAAAACCATATACATTACCAGCATCCATGCCTTCTTGTGCAACAGCATCTCCATCAGCATTTACAAGGACAAAACCTGCGTAGTCAAAAAACACAGATGATGTGAAGAAAGTAGACATGTTTATAGCCAAAGTTACCTCTTCATCTTGTGTCAAAAAGTCAAAAGATTCTATTTCTACACTTATAGAATCACAAATAGAATTTGCAGTAGCTACCGTTGAACAGTCTATCAAATTTCCATTTTCGTCGTATGCCGAAACATAAGAAGTAACTCCAGCACACTCCGTTGCTTCACACGAATTGCCATATAATTCTCCGTCACAACCGCATACAGGTTCATAGGATTGAATACAAAAACAATCAGGATTAACAGCTTGTTCATCTATACAATCTTGAGCTAAAGAAATGAAAGGAGTAAGAACAAACAACCATAGAATTCGATAAAACATATTTTAAAAAGTTTTGATTAAGTGTACTTCAAATTTACTAATTTTAAATCAAATACTATAGAACCTCGGATTTACAATATTTTTTAAAACTGACATTTTGACTAATTCATAAAAATGGCATGATTTTTGTTTAAGTAATTAGTAGAAATTATAGATTATGAACATTCCAAGTAAAACACAACACCTAAATAACTTTGAGATAGAAAAGCTATGTCACCTCTTAGAATGTGACAAACAAGAACTCGAAGAATTTGAAAAAATAGCTAATCAGATTGCTGATGAAACCGAAAATACATACGATGCTATGATGAAAATTCTTCAGAAAGGACATAATTTAAGAGAAGCTATTTTTATAGCAATGATAATTGGCAGAAAAGAAGGCTACATTCAAGCTGAATCTGATATGGAAGAAGAAATAAAAGATAAATTGTATCAAGCTTTTAGAGGAAATAGAAATCAATAATTACTTTTTTAAATTAAGCTAATAGTTTCAATCTCAACTTAAAACCTTACTTTTGTATAGCTTTTACACTAAATAGTTATACAATATGGAGACTGACTTTTCAAAAATACTCCAAAAATTAGATTCCATTAGTCCTGTAGAATATGGGAAAAACCGAAATTTTATTGATGGAGCAGTAACCCAATTATCGCCCTACATTTCTAGAGGTGTTATTTCAACCAAACAAGTCTTTGAGTATATTATGTCTCAAGACTATCCCTTTTACAAAATCGAAAAATTTATTCAAGAATTAGCTTGGCGAGACTACTGGCAACAAATTTGGATTGATAAAGGTACACTGATCAATTCTGATTTAAAGAAAAAACAAGAAGGTGTACAAAATTATTTTATTCCAAAATCAATAGTTGACGCTAACACTTCAATTTTTGCTATTGATGAAGCTATACAGGAATTTTATAAAACAGGCTACATACACAATCATTTACGAATGTATATCGCTGCCCTATGCTGTAATGTAGCAAAATCTCATTGGAAACTGCCTTCTCAATGGATGTATTACCATTTGTTAGATGCTGATTGGGCTAGCAATAGTTTGAGTTGGCAATGGGTATGTGGTAGCAATAGTAACAAATTATATTATGCCAATCAAAATAACATTAATAAGTATTGCTACACCAATCAAAAAAATACATTTTTAGATGTAGAATATCATCAATTTTCTACATTAGAAATTCCTAAAGAACTTACTGTATTAGAAAAACTGAAGCTTGAAACTTCATTGCCTGACATAAAAAAACAAATAAGTATAGATCAAGAAAAGCCTACTTTAATCTATAATTTCTACAATTTAGATCCAAAATGGAAATCAAAGCTTGACGTCAACAGAGTTCTATTAATTGAGCCTAGCATATTTAAGACTTATCCCATTTCAAATAAATCAATGGAATTTATGTTAGGCTTATCCAAAAATATTAATGGCATACAATTATATGTTGGCGAGTTCAAGGAATTAAAAAAAGTTACCAAAGAGAGTCGTATATACTATAAAGAACATCCTCTAAATCATTGTTATGAAGGAACAGAAGAAGATAGAGATTGGATATTTCCTGTCACGGGTTATTTTCCTAGCTTCTTCAAGTATTGGAATAAGTGTAAAAAACACATAAAATGATTATTTTTTTAAAAAATTAACTTAGGTTATTAGGATTTTTAGATATAAAGTGTAGTTTTGACACATTGCTAACCTAAATAATTTCATAAAATGACAATTTCTAAATCAATAAATGTTGTGCTTGGTTGGATTTTTATCCTTTTTCTGAGTACGAATTCAAGTTATGCGCAAAGCTCCGATTCAGAAGGTTTTGCCGTTACACTTTCTGTCAATACTGCTAATATAATAGTAGGTCCTAACGGGATGTACGCTGGAGGCGGTATGCTAGGAGATGCCGTTGCTTTACCCTTATCTGATGATGATGGTGATGGCATTTGGACTGGTGTGACTTATATTAATCCAGGTATAACAGGCAACTATACCTTTCTTAACAGTCCTGCTAATGGCGGTGACTGGGGTGCTAAAGAAAACATAGCGGGTCTCTTTTGTGCAGATGCGGCAAACTGGAACGATAGAATCTTACCAACCATCAGTTCAGACACTACTTTGTTACATTGCTTCGGTAGCTGTGAAACTGATGGCACGTGTCCAATTATCTCTGGCTGTACTGATGAATCAGCTATGAACTACAATCCATCAGCTTCGTTAGATGACGGTAGTTGTGAGTTTTTAGTTGAAGGAGAATCTCCTTACTGTAATACTCAAACCTATCACTTCATGAATGATGCTGAAGTACCTTCTTCTATTTTTATTTCTGTTGGAAATAATGGCCCAAACTCTATTATTGTTCAAGTCGAGTCTGCTGATGCTGACCCAATAAATGATTTAGTTATCAATAGTGCTACTGCTGGATACGCCCTTGGAACAATGATTTCAAGTAACGGAGTATTTAGTAACACTATGACATGGGATTCTGATGTCAGTACTGTAGATATTAATGTATTATGGAGTAAGCAATCTTTTGGTGGAAACTGGATGTGGTCTCAAAGTGATGTTACAGTTAATGTAAACGATACGTGTGACATTGCAATACCAACAGTTATTTTAGGATGTACAGACCCAATTGCTTCTAACTATAATTCAGATGCTAATTCAGAAGATGGTAGTTGCGAGTACTTGGCTAGTGCTTCTGCATATTGCAATACTCAAACCTATCACTTCATGAATGATGCTGAAGTGCCTTCTTCTATTTTTCTTTCTATTGGAAATAATGGTCCAAACTCTGTTATCATTCAAGTTGAATCTGCTGATAATGACCCTATAGATGATCTAATTATCAATAGTGCTACTGGTGGATACGCCCTTGGAGTAATGAGTTCAAGTAATGGAGTATTTAGTAACACTATGACATGGAATTTTGATGTCAATACAGCAGATATTAATGTATTATGGAGTAAAGAGTCCTTTGGGGGAAACTGGCAGTTGAGTCAAAATAACGTTACAATTAATATAAATGACACCTGTGATATCTTAGCTTCGCCAAGTGTTTCAGGTTGCACTGATATAACAGCAACTAATTATGACGTTAATGCTGTTGAAGACGATGGAAGTTGTGAATACGATTGTATAAATCCATCACTTATTGACCCTAATGGAATGTGTATGGAAATTTTCTATCCCGTCTGTGGTTGTAACAATGTTACTTATAGCAACTCATGCTATGCTGAAATTAATGGGGTTACTTCTTGGGTAGATGGCGAATGCTCATCTACTACAATTTTTGGCTGTACTGATGAATCTGCTGCCAACTTTAATCCAAATGCTAACATTGATGATGGCTCATGTGTTCTCTGTGAAGAACCAGCAATAATAAATTTCAATGTCGATGCAAGTTATGTAATATCAGCAGCTTATGACAATGTGTTAATTAACGGAAGTTGGGATGCTTTTGGCGACTCTAATCAATATTGGGAATCATGGGGTGTTACACTTACTGATGATGATATGGATGGTGTGTTTTCTGGTTCATTAGAATTAGAGCCAGGATTTTATGAATATGTACACGCTCTAACTGGCTCGGCTGATGACTGGTCAGGTTGGGGTGTTGTAGGTTATGCTCCTGAAGATTGTGCCTTGGGAATAAACCCTATTTCTGGCGATCCAGCACCAAACTATTTCTTCACTGCAGAATGTGGTCAAGTTATTGATTTACCAACTGTTTGCTTTAGCGAATGTGCTGAATGCACAGGCGAGGTGTTAGGATGTACAGATGCGACAGCTGTTAACTACAATCCAAACGCTACAACCGATGATGGAAGTTGTGATTATTGCCAACTTGCAACAGTAAACTTTAGTGTAAATGCCGTAGATGTAATAAGCGATGAATACGATAATGTAGTGATCAATGGATCATTTGCTGGACCTTGGTACGGATGGGGTGTAACTCTATCTGATGAAGATGGTGACGGTATTTACACTGGTTCTACTACTGTAGCAGCAGGTGAAACTCACCAATATGTACACGCACTTACAGGTTCTGCTGACGGCTGGTCTGGTTGGGGTGTAATTGGTTATGCTCCTGAAGCTTGTGCCTTGGGTATAGATCCAATTTCTGGCGATCCATCACCAAACTATTTCTTCACTGCTGAATGTGGTCAAGTTATTGATTTACCAACCGTTTGCTTTAGCGAATGTAACGATTGTTCAAATGAAGTTTTTGGATGTATGGATCCAAATGCTGATAACTATAACCCTGGAGCTACTATAGATGATGGCAACTGTAATTATTGTGGCGAACTAGAAGTTTCTATCATTAGCACACAAGATGTTACTACATCTGGTGCATCAGATGGAAATATCATTGCAACAGGTATCAATGGATCTAACAACTATGATATTAATGTTTATGATCTAAATGGCGTTCAACAAAACCCATTTGCTCTAACAGCAGGAGACTATATAGTCGCAGTAACAGACGTTACTATAGATTGTACGGTTGAAGAAAACTTTAGTATTTATGAGATAGTAATAGAAATTGGAGGTTGTATAGATGAAAATGCCATAAACTATAACCCTGATGCTGCTTTTGACGATGGATCATGTGAATATGAACCAAATGAAGATCCTTGTGATATTGTACCAACAGGGTTGTTTGTTGATGATATTATTCACAACAGAGTAGTGTTTAACTGGTCTGCACCAAGTGCTGCACCATCACACTATATGATTCGTTACCGTGTGGTAGGT